>JAQGHJ010000289.1 GCA_028288905.1 Phycisphaerales bacterium
GGTTCCTGGGGCGCTCATGGGTTCGACATCCGTCTCCACCGTTCCGCTGTCCGCGGCGCGATCGGTGCCTGCCCGGACGACAGCGTGGCGGCCCCCCGTTGCCCAGAGCCCTCGGGGCGCCACGTCATCGTCTGAGGTGTTTGTCGCGCCGGCCTGGACGGGCCGCGCGGCCGTCCGACGAACCGTTCGCGCGGCCGCCTACGGCCGAGGCGCGGTCGCTCTCGCACGGGCCTGGAAGCCCGACCTTGTGCACGCCAATGACCACAACACGATGTGGCCCGCGCTCGCCATCCGTCGGCTCGTGGGCGCGCGCGTCCTGTACGACAGTCACGAGCTCTGGGCGGACCGCAACGGTCGACCGGAGTGGCGCCCGGGGTTGCTCGCGGCAGAGGCGGTGTTCGTCCGTGCGGCGGACGCGGTGATTACAGCAAGCCCCGGGTACTCGGCGGCGCTAGCCGCGCGGCACCGGATCGCGGAGCCGCCAGCGGTCCGGAACATCCCGGTGGACTCCGCCGGTCCCGGCGACCTCGTGGCGTCGTTCGGCGACCCCGAGGTCGTGTACGTGGGGGGACTCATGCCCGGACGGGGGCTTGAGCCCATGATCAGAGCGCTCGCGCTGCTGCCCGAGGTGACACTGCGCATCGTCGGACCGGGCCGGGTCTCGTACGTCGCGCATCTGCGGCAACTCGCCCGCGTGCACGGCGTCGAGGAGCGCGTCACCTTCGACGGAGCCGTGCCTCCCGCTGCCGTCGTGGCCTCGGCCTCGGGTGCATCGTTGGGATTGGCAGCGATCGAGCCCATCTGCCGGTCGTACGAGCTCACCCTTCCGAACAAGCTCTTCGAGTACGTCCGGGCGGGTGTCCCTGTCCTCTCCAGCTCCGTGCCGGTGCTCGCGGGCGTGGTCCGCGACCACGGGATCGGGGTCGTCGCGGCATCGCAGTCGGCGGTCGACATCGCTGCCGCGGTTCGAGCCGGGATTGCTCCTGCCGCACAGGCCGGGCTCCGCGAGGCCGTCGGACGCTTCGCCGCCGGGAACACGTGGGCGATGGAGACGCCCGTCCTCAACGGGGCGTACCTCCAGGCGCTCGCAGCGCACGGACGGTCGTGCTCGCCTTGATCCATATGGAACGGTCGGCTCCGTGATCGACGGGCGGCTCGAGGCCGTGCACCCATCGCGATTGATCCACGGCTGGGCGTGGGACTCGGATCGACCGGAGGCCGTGTTGCAAGTCGACCTCCTCATCGACGGGCGGGTCGTCGTGGGCGGTCTCCGGGCGGATCGCCGTAGAGGTGACCTCCAACGAGCGGGCATCGGATCGCGCGGGACGCACGGCTTCGAGATCGGGCTCGGCGCCGACATCGCCATCAACGATTCCATCGAGGCCCGGGTCGTTGGGAGGTCTGAGCCGCTCCGGCGCGCGGTGGGCTTCGGCGTCCCCTCCGAGTTGTCGCCGCCCACCCGGAACACCAGCGTCCCGGCCAACGCTGCGGTTCCGAGATCGCCCACGGTGCCCGTCCCTCCCGCGGATGCGTCGGAGGGACCCCCCGGGCCGCGCAGCCAGGCCGGGAGCGGGCGCCGGCAGGGGGTGCGCGTGCTCGCAACGAGCGTGGAATGGCGGTCGGTGGTCGTCGCCGCCGCACTGTCGCTCCTCGTCGCGTTGTTCGTCCTTCAGGGGGTCGGAGGGGACTCGACGCGGGTCCCAGAGGCCGCCCGGATCGACTTGGCGCCTGACTTCCCGAGGTTCGATCCACCGAAGGCGACCCTTCGGATTGGAGCGCGCGTCGCACCAGATCCGAAGGCACTGCGGTTGGGAACGGTTACCGCAACGGGTCTCAGCGGAGTCGTGGCGGGTCCCTACGAAGGGTGCACAAGGCTCGTCCCGTCGGGTGACCGCAAGGGCCGGGCGACGATCGGAATCGATGGTGGCGGGATACTACTTATCGATCTCCGGCCAGGCTCATCTGTGTTGATCACGCCGCTCGATGCTTCGGGGCGACTGCTCGGCCGAGCGGTGCTGCGAGCTGGTCCGAGCCGCCCCCCCCTGTTCATTGAGTCAGTCTCGGGAAGAGAACTGACTGACTTCAGACTCGAGGTGCGGCGACCGGTCACGGCGTGCTCGGTAGTCAGATAAAGCGCGCGATCGTCTGCCCTGACTGGTGCGCCGTTCGTTCGTCTGAACGCCGATGCTCTTCGCGCCGAGACCTTCCGTCGCATTGGGTTAGAGACCCATTCGCCGCCCGGATCTCCGACACGCATCTTCCTCGCGACCATCGCGGCACAAACTGAACCGCCCCGGGAAAAGTAGAGGCTGCTTCTGGTGGTTTAGGAGTCGCTCCTGGTGGAGCGTCTCGTACTCGACCGGCGGCCTGCGATCGCAGGCCGAGTGCAGTCGCTGGTGGTTGTACCAATCGACCCATTCGAGGGTCGCGAGTTCGACCTCAGCCATTGTCCGCCAAGGCCCCTCGGGCTTGACCTTCTCAGTCTTGAAGAGGCCGATCGTGGACTCGGCCACAGCGTTGTCGTAGCCGTCGCCGACCGACCCCACGGACGCATCGACTCCCTCGTCGATCAGCCGCTGCGTGAACGCAAAAGACGTGTATCGGGCGGATTCAACTGGTCGTCGCAACGCCTCTGATGTGAGGAATGGCGATGGGCAGGCCGGCGGGATGGATGACGGAGTTGACGGGACGCTCGGCGATGAAGTCGCCGGGCAAGCCCGCGCACCGGCGGGAGATCGAGCTGCGGTTCTGGCGCAAGATTGCGGACGGGCTGAGCACCGAGAACGCGGCCGAGGCGGTCGGAGTGTCATCGGCCGCTGGAAGCCGCTGGTTCCGAGAACGTGGCGGGATGGTAACGCTCCTGCGCGACCCCGAGACGTGCAGGTATCTGTGCTTCGCCGAGCGCGAAGAGATCGCGCTGCTCCGCGCCGAGGGCCTCGGGGTGCGGGCGATCGCGCGAGAGATCGGTAGGTCACCGTCGACGATCTCGAGGGAGCTGCGCCGCAACGCGGCCACCAGGGGAGGCGAGCTCGAGTACCGCGCCTCGGGGGCTCAGTGGAAGGCCGAGCTGGTCGCGCGACGTCCGAAGACGGCGAAGCTCGCAGCGGACGATCGGTTGCGTGAGTACGTGCAAGAACGACTTGCCGGCACCGTCCG
>JAQGHJ010000294.1 GCA_028288905.1 Phycisphaerales bacterium
CCCGGCCGGCCGACGAGCCGCACCACCCGCCCCCGGCCCGGGCGGTCGACGAGGCGCTGGAGGCCTGCGGCGTGTCCCGCCGGTTCGGCGGGCTCACGGCGTTGTCCGACTTCTCGCTAAGCGTCGCCCCCGGCGAGCTGGTCGGGTTGATCGGCCCGAACGGGGCCGGCAAGACGACCGCGTTCAACGTCGTCACCGGCGTGTACGCCCCGAGCGACGGCACCGTCGCGCTCGGCGGCAAGCGGATCGACGGGCTGAGCACCGTCTGGATCAACCGCCACGGCGTCGCCCGGACGTTCCAGAACATCCGGCTGTTCAAGGGCCTGACGGTTCTCGACAACGTCGCCGCCGCCCTGAAGAACCCGGCCGAACTGAGCCTGTGGCGGACGCTGCTCCGCACGCCCCGATTCTTCCGCGAGCGGGCCGCGTCCGAGGCCCAGGCGATGGCGCTGCTGCGGACGATGGGCCTGGAAAAGCTGGCCGACCACGCCGCCGGCAGCCTGTCGTACGGCGACCAGCGGCGGCTGGAGATCGCCCGGGCGCTGGCCACCCGCCCGGCCATCCTGCTGCTGGACGAGCCGGCCGCCGGGATGAACCCGCAGGAAAAGGTCGAGCTGACGAAGCTGATCGCGTTCATCCGCGACCGGTTCGCCGTCGGCATCCTGCTGATCGAGCACGACATGAAGCTGGTGATGAGCATCTGCCAGCGGCTGACGGTGCTCGACCACGGCGAGACGATCGCCGTCGGCACGCCCGAAGAGGTGCGGGCCAACCCGAAGGTGATCGAGGCGTACCTGGGCGAGCCGGGGGCGGCGTGAAAGGGGAAAGTGTGAAGTGTGAAGGCTGAAATGAGGCCGGCCGACTTGGGATGAATGCGACGGGTCTCGTTTCAGCTTCCAGGCTTCCCACTTCAGACTTTCGCCGGAGGCGTCGTGCCGAAGCTTTACCGCGTCTGCTCGTCCGAACGCCCGTACGACCCGGCTGCCGACGGGCTCGACGCCGACGACCCGGGCCGGAACGAGTTCCGCTACCCGGCGACCGAGTCGGCCGCCGACGCGGCCGAGCAGTTGGAAGCCGCCCGGGCGATGTACCCGGAACGGACCCACTGGGTGCAGGAGATCGTGGTTGAAGAGGGAACGTAAGCCGTTCGTGAACTTAGAGCGGTTCGTCAGTGACACGGGCTTCCAGCCCGTGCGAGGTGGCCGGCCGGCTACGGAAACGATAGGAAATTAGTGGCTTCGGTTCACCTACGAAGCACGCACGGGCTGGAAGCCCGTGTCACTGACGGGCGGCTTGGCAGCGACAGGTGCACGCCGGGCGGGCCCGACATGACCGTACCACCACGACGCCCAATGCCCCTGCTCACCCTCTCCAACCTCGACGTTGCCTACGGCCCGATCAAGGCGCTGCACGGCGTCTCGCTGCACATCGACCGGGGCGAGATCGTCACGCTGATCGGGGCGAACGGGGCCGGCAAGACGACGCTGCTCCGCACCGTCAGTGGGTTCCTCCGCCCGACGGCCGGCGACGTGACGTGGCATGGGTCGGCGGACGGGCCGGCCGCGGGCGGCACCGCCGGTCCGACCTCACTCAAGTCCCTCCGCCCCGACCAGATCGTCCGGCTCGGGGTCAGCCATTCGCCGGAGGGGCGGCAGGTGTTCCCGGCCCTCACCGTGCTCGATAACCTCAAGCTCGGGGCGTACCAACGGACCGACCCGATAGACGCCGACCTGGAGAAGTGCTTCGGCTTGTTCCCCGTGCTTGCCGAGCGGCGGCACCAGCGGTCCGGCACGCTCAGCGGCGGCGAGCAGCAGATGCTGGCGATGGGGCGGGCGATCATGCAGCGGCCGCAACTGCTGCTGCTCGACGAGCCGTCGCTCGGGCTGGCCCCGCTCGTGGTCCGCAAGATCTTTGACATCATCCGGGAGATCAACGCCGGCGGGACGACGATCTTCCTCGTCGAGCAGAACGCCCACATGGCGCTCAAGGTCGCCCACCGGGCGTACGTCCTGCAGACCGGCCGGGTGATCAAGACCGACCGGGCGGCCGCCCTGCTAGACGACCCGGAGGTGCGGGCGGCGTACCTCGGGGGGTGAAGAAGGTCGCCCACGAGTGGACACGAATAAGGCACGAATGAAGACGGGAGGCGTTTGTCTCCCGTCTTCATTCGTGCCTTATTCGTGTCCACTCGTGGGCAGCACTCACGCGGCCGGCTTCGTCGCGGGCTTCAGCATCTCACCCGGCTTGCCCGGGCCGCCGTCGCCCTCCCCGCCGTCGCGCTTGGCCGGCATCGGCACCACCTTCACCTCGCCGACCTTTTCTAGTTGGGCCTTCACCTTTTCGGCCGGGGCGACGACCACGATCGTGAACTTCGTCGGGTCGACGTACTTGTTCATCACCTGCCGGACCTGGTCGGCCGATACCTGGCTGATCTTCTCGGGGTACACGTCGTAGTAGTCGGCCGGGTAGTCGTTCAGGATGCCCTCGACGCGGTAGGTCGACTGCTGCTGGATCGTCTGCATGCCCATCAGCATCAGCCCGATCGTGCGGGTCTTGGCCTCGTTCAGCTCCTTCGGCGTCACGTCGGCCGACCGCATCCCCTCCAGCACGTGGAAGATCGCCTCGGCGCTCTCGGCCGCCGTCTCGATCGCTCCGTCCGTCCCGGCCTCGAACGCCCCGCCGTGGCGGTTCGGCTGGAACACGCCATGAACGCCGTAGCTCAGCCCCCGCTCCGCCCGGACGTACCGGTTCAGCCGGGAGTCGATCCCGCTCGTCAGGATCTGCCCGGCCAGCGTGCCGGCGTACTTGTCGTCCGAACGGACCGAATACGCCTGCACCGCCATGCGAACGGTCGATCCTTTGGAGTCCGGATTGTCGACGAGGATGATCTGCCGCTTCTGAGGGATCGGCGGGAACTCGTACAAGCCCGGCGGCGGAGTCATGGCGACATCCGGTGTTTTCCAGCCGTCGATCAGCTTCTTCGCGTAGGCCTGACCGCCTTCGACGGTCACATCGCCGGCCATGACAAAAAGGGCG
>JAQGHJ010000393.1 GCA_028288905.1 Phycisphaerales bacterium
ACGACCGGGGCGGCCATCGCGCCGAACAGCACGAGCCCGAACCACCCCGCCAGCAGCAGCCAGTAAACCATCTGGACGATGTCGAACGCCATCGCGGCGATAGTAGCAGAGGGGAAGAGCGGAAGAGCGGAAGTAAGCAGTAAAGATCAGGATGGCGGGCACCCGCCGCGCCGGGTTTCCACTGCCTACTTCCCCACTTCCGCTCTTCCCCTCTGCTCAGGATGCACCCACGTCCCGGTCCCGTCGGCCCAGACCTCCTGCTTCCAGACCGGGACGTCGACCTTGAGCGCGTCGATCAGCCAGCGGCAGGCGTCGAACGACGCGGCCCGGTGCGGGGTGGCGACGGCGACGATCACGGACGGGTCGGCGACCGCCACCCGGCCGGTGCGGTGCAGCAGGGCGAGCCGGCGGACCGGCCACCGCCGCCGGGCCTCGGCCGCCAGCTCCCCGAGCCGGCGGACGGCCATCTCCGGGTACGCCTCGTAGTCGAGGGCGAGCAGGTCCTGGCCGGCCGCGTTCCGCTCGGCTCGGGTGGTGCCGAGGAACACGTCGATCCCGCCGGCCGCCGGGTCGGTCACGAACCGGACGGCCGCCGCCACGTCGAGCGGGTCGGGGAGGAGTTCGATCCAGTCTTCGGCGGGGGCGGTCATGGGGCGGCCTCGGAAGTGTGTATCGGAGCCGGCCGGGCTTTGTCGTGGCACGGGGTTCGGCCGCCGCGTCTTGCCCCCTCTCCCGGTACTCCGGGAGAGGGGACCGGAGGCGGCCACCGATAAGGGAACCGACCTTGCCCCAATCCGTCCTGCGCGAGTTAGAGCGTCCGTCACCCCCCGCTCACCGGCGGGATCAGGGCCAGCTCGTCGCCGTCCTTCAGAACCGCGTCGGCCGCAGCGTACTCCTGGTTCACCGCGTACATCACCCGCGGCACGGCGTCCCGCAGGCCGGGGAACCGGTCGGCCAGCGCCGCGGCGGCGGCGGCGACCGTCGCCCCGCCGGGCAAGGACAGCTCCGCCTCGCCGGCGCCGGCGCGGTCCCGCAACAGGGCGAACAGCCGGACCCGGATCGTCATCACGACGCCACCCCCGCGCCACCGGCCCGTTCGCCGCCGCCGGCGGTCACCGCGCCCCCGGCCCCGTCGTACCCGACGACCGCGATCTTGTACCGGTCGGCCAGCTCCAGCACCTTCGCCCGCTCCAGGATCACCGTCCGCCCCGGCTCCAGCACGACGCAGCTCGCCCTCGCGGTCGCCAGCTTCTCGATCGTCACCGTCCCGATCGTCGGGACGTCCACCCGCATGTCCTGCTCGGCGTTGGCCACCTTCACCATCACCCACCCGCCGACCCGGCACAGCCGGCCGGCCCGCTCGATCATCGCGTTCGTCCCCTCCAGCGCCTCGACGGCGATCACGTCCCGGTCGAGGACCGCCAGCGCTTGGCCGATGTCGAGCCGGCTGAGCGTCTGGCACCGGTCCCACCCGTACCGGATGTCCGCCCACTGGGCGTCGGTCGGGCGGCGGCGGGTCAGCACGCCGGGGCGGACGAGATCCTCGGGGCAGTACCGGGTCGAGTCGATCAAAGTGATGCCCTCCCGGGCCAGGTCGGCGACGATCGCCTGGAGCATCGCCTGCGGCCGCTTGTCGTGCCGGATCGTCGTCACGAACAGCTTGGCCGTCCGCAGGTCCGGGACGTACCGCAGCAGCCGCCACCGGTCGTACATGTCCGTCTTGGCCACCCGCCCGACCATGACCGCGTCCCGGACGCCGGCCCGGCGGAGGTGCCGGATCCACTGCCCGAGCCGGGTCACCCCGACCCAGTGGAACGCGTCGCACTCCGGCCGCAGCTCCGGCCACGCGTGCCCGGCGAACGCGCAGCACACCACCCGCCGCCCGGCCGCCCGCGCGCCGCGGGCGACCATGAGCGGGAACACGCCCTCGCCGGCGATGAGCCCGAGCGGTTCCATCGTGCGGGCGGCCCGCCGCGGGCCGCCCGCGGCAACATCGACGGGCGGGCGGGCGGCGTCAAGGCGGGCAGCGTCGGGTGGGACCCGGGACCCCCGTGACGGGCGTCGGGCGAACCGGTGCCCGTCGCTCCTTCCGAGATCTGGCGGGTCGTTCCGCCGATCGCACCATCCCCCACGCCGGGGCCGAGCAAACGGAGTTTGCGGACGCCCCCGGGTGTTGAGGTTCGTCTAATCCTCGCGCGAAGTGGGCAAGCGGCCACGCCGGCCCCCTCCACGCTCGCCCTCGCTCCTGCCCTCTGCCGAGAATGGACAGTCCGGTCGGGCACTCGCGGCGACCCGAGTGCGGGATAGGAGCATCAGTACGGCACGGTCATACCGGGCTGTAATTTCAATACAGGCAATTAGTTCAGCGACAACCCACGAGCGGTGCCGCGATGGCTAACCCGGCCCGCCCGCATCCTATAGCGGCGATAGAACCTGGAGCGGCGATAGAACCTGGCTCGACCGGAGTGCGTATAAACGACTGCACCGTCGTCAATTCCGAAAAACATTGGACCGGCCGCCCCCCGGATGTGATGCTTGGCACCGCTGCAGGAAGGCGAGACCTGCCGCCCCGCCCGTCCCTTCGTCTGTACCCGACCCGTCGTTCGTGTCTGGCCGGCCCGTTTGTTGCCCCCTCCCGGAGTGTTCACGTGACACAGCGGTTTGTCGTTCGTGTGGGCCCGGACCGGTCCCGCGTCACGGGTCATGCTGCCGCCGCCCTACGCCCCGCCGCCTGGCGGGCCGCGCCGGCGGTCTCGCGGCCGCGGCGGGCGCCGGTCGAGGGGCTGGAGGGCCGCACCTACTTCGCCGTCACCACCGACGCCCAAGGGTGGACGGTCGTCACGCCGGCCGCCGACACCCGGGTCGTGTACGTCAGCGCGGCCGGGAGCGACACGGCCAACACGGGGCTGTCCACCTCGTCCCCGTTCGCGACGATCGCCAAGGCTAAAACGCTGATCCGGTCCGGGTTCGCCGACCAGCTGCTGCTCCGCCGGGGCGACGTGTTCGGCCAGAACCTGCAGCAGTGGAGCCTGAGCGGGCGGTCGGCGGCCGAGCCGCTGGTGATCGGGGCGTACACGGACCCGGCCGCCCCCAGCGCCGCCCGCCCGCGGCTGAACACCGGGATCGGGAACGGGATGAGCGTCCCGGCCGCCGGGGTCAGCCACGTGTTCGTGATGGGCGTCGCGTTCGAGGCCGACCAGCGGGACTACCGCGAGGCCCCGGCCAACTTCACCACCGACTTCCGGGCCGACGCCCAGGGCGGGACGTACGGCGTGAACGGGACCGGCAAGCTCGTCGACTTCCTCGTCGAGGACTGCGCGTTCCAGTACTACAAGTCGAACCTGGTGTTCCAGCCGAGCGGGACGAACGCCCCGGCCGACGTCCGGGTCCGCCGGAGCGTGATCGCCGACTCGTACGCGGTGAACATCGACAAGTTCGGGATCGACATGGGGTCGAGCCAGGCGTCGCTCGGGATCTACGCCGACGGCGTCGCCGGGCTGACGGTCGACGGGAACGTGCTCGAGCACAACGGGTGGGCGGCCGACGACGCGCTCGGGGCCCGCCGGAACATCTACAGCCACAACCTGTACCTGAACAGCGGGAACAGCAACGTCGTCGTCACGAACAACGTGATCGCCGACGCCGCCAGCCACGGGCTGCAGATGCGGGCCGGCGGGGTCGTGTCGAACAACCTGTTCCTGCGGAACCCGATCGCGATGAGCTACGGGTACGTGAACGGGTCCGGGTCGCTCAAGGCCGGCGGGGTGAGCGGGCAGATCACGGACAACGTGGTCGTCGGGGACAACTCGATCTACGACAGCGCCCGCGGGTGGGGGATCGAGATCGCGAACCTCAAGCCGGCCAGCCAGGGCGGCGGGACCGTGATCCGGAACAACGTGTTCGCGAACGACAGCCAGAACACGTCCCCGGCCATCCAGCTGGCGGTCCCGGGGTCGACGACGGTCGCCGACGCCGGCATCAACGACCTGACGATCGAGCAGAACCTCGTCTACTCGTGGTACCGCGGGCTGGTGATCCAGTCGGCGTTCGGGACGGCCGCCCACCCGCTGACGAACCTCGTCGTCCGCGGGAACGACTTCCAGCGGATCAGCGCGTCGGCGGACATCGTCAACCACTCGGCCGCGTACGCCGCCGGCCAGGAGACGTGGGCGAACAACCGGTACGACGACACGGTGCCGGAGACGACCACGAACAAGTGGTTCAGGCTCGGGTCGTCGACCCTGTCGTTCGCCCAGTGGCAGGCGCAGGTCGAGCCGTCGGCCGTCAAGGCGACCGGGATCTTCCCGGACCCGGGCCGGACGGCCGGCGGGTACAACGCGTCGGTCAACGGGGCCGGCGGGAACTCGACCGACGCGTTCGTCGCCCAGGCGATGCGGCAGAGCAAGGCGTTCTGGCGATCGGCGTACACGAGCGACGCCGCGAACGACTGGATCCGGGCCGGGTACGCCGGCGGGCGGGTGGACGTGAGCGCCCCGACCGCGTCCGCCGCCGTCGCCGACGTGTCGATCGCCGGGGCCGGCAGCTACACGGTCACGGTCGCGTACGCGGACGACAACAAGGTCGACCCGTCGACCATCGACCCGAACGACGTCCGGGTGACCGGGCCGAACGGGTACGCGGCGGTCGCCAGCGCCGTCGTGTCGAGCACCGGCTCGGCCGACGGGCGGCGGCGGACGGTGACGTACCGGGTCCCGGCCCCGGGCGGGGCGTGGTCGGCGGCGGCGAAC
>JAQGHJ010000420.1 GCA_028288905.1 Phycisphaerales bacterium
GGGCTGGAAGCCCATGCCACGGGAACGCGGCGACCCGCCTCAAAGAACTAAATCTCCATCGACCGCTGCCGCATCGGCTGCATCGCGTCCCGCGGCGACCTCGCCAGCGGCGGCGGCATCTCCGTCAGCGCGATCTGCGACTTGATCGCCCGCAGCCGCTCCGACAACTGCTGCTGCTGGGCGAAGATCTCCCGGTTCACCGAGCTGATCGCCCGGTCGTCGGCCCGGTAGATGTCGCCGGTCAGTGTCCGGGCGATCGCACCTTCGACGTGCACCGTTCGGGCGCACTCCTGCCACTCCGGGCGGATGACGACGGTGATCCCGCCCTCCCCGAAGCTCAGCAGCCCCCACCGCGGCGGCAGGTCGCACTTCTTCACCACGCCCGGCGGGGCGAGCACGTAGTGGATGTTCGCCATCGGCTGGCACAGGCACGCGGCGAATTTGCCGAGCCCGACCGACTGCTTCAGCGGCCGCCTCCTACGTTTTCGTCCGCCGGGCCGCGGCTTGTCCCCGAACAGGTTCTGCTCCCGCTCCATGAGCGACAGCGACATCTGCCCGTCCTCCGTGCAGTCGCGGAGGAAGTCGCTCCGGCTCGCCTTGCACTCGATGAAACAGGTCTGCGGCAGCTCGCGGGGGATGAACAGGTAGTTGTTGTACGGCCGGAACACGCCGGTCCCGACCGCGTCGATGATTCCGAGCGGCTTGAGGCGCACCTCGGCCGCGATGCACCGGTACCCCATCCGGAACAGCCAGCGGCAGGCCTCTTTTTTCAGGGTCTTGTGAAGGTCAGTTTCGCCCGGCATACGCGGCAATCCTTTGCCGTGGGAGGTCGAGGGGTTGGGTTTTTGGCGGCCGCCTCTTCCTGCGCGGACCGCCGCGACGCGAACGATGTTACGACGCGGCAATGCCGCGGGGTCGGACGGAAAGCAGGGTCGGGTTGAGCGGCTGGCGGCGCTCCGTCGACGGTCCCGATCAATGGCTTTCACCCGCAGCGCCGCGGACCGTTCAGGCGGACAAATAGTTAAGGCTGCATGGTAAACATCATCCGAACGGCGGACAACTGGCGGGCGGTGACTTGGAACGCTGGCGAAGGTGCAAGTCCTCCCCAGGAATGGCAGCAGGACATCGTTTTTGAGCAAACATCCGGGGCGCGACGGCGGTACCATATCAGTAGCTTTCCCCGTGCGGCCGAGGCGGGCGGTTTGGACTGATTCTCCCGCCAGACATTTCGCGTTGTCCGGGGCCGCTCCTTTGATGCTCTGCCGTCTCGCCGGCGCCGCGGTCGCCGACAAGTGTTTTGTGAACCGGACGGTACCGACTGCTGCCCGACGCCGCCCGTCGCACCTCGCAGATCAAGAATCGCCATGCCCCATCGCCCGCCGACGTTGGCCGCCGTCCTGTCGCTCGCGCTCGGTGCGTTCGCCTGCCCGGTGTGGGGGGCGGACGAGAAGGTCGTCTACAACCGCGACGTCCGCCCGATCCTGTCGGACAACTGCTTCCACTGCCACGGCAACGACAAGAACCACATCAAGGGCAAACTGCTGCTGAACGACCGCGACGCCGCGATCAAGAAGAAGGCGATCGTGCCGGGCAAGCCGGGCGAGAGCGAGGCGATCGCCCGCATCCTCTCCGACGACCCGGAGGAGGTGATGCCGCCGCCGGACAGCCACAAGACGCTGACGCCGAATCAGAAGGACGTGCTCAAGCGTTGGGTCGCGCAGGGGGCCGGGTACCAGCCGCACTGGGCGTACGTGCCGCTGGCCCGCCCCGCCGTGCCGGCTGTGAAGGACGCGGCGTGGGGCCGGAACCCGATCGACGCATTCGTGCGGGCGAACTTGGAGGCGAAGAGCCTCGCCCCGTCGGCCGACGCCGACAAGCGGACGCTGCTACGGCGGCTGTCGCTCGACCTGGTCGGGCTGCCGCCGACACCGGCCGAGGTCGACGCGTTCCTGGCCGACCCCCGGCCGGACGCGTATGAGCGGCAGGTCGAGCGGCTGCTGGCCAGCCCGCACTACGGCGAGCGGATGGCCGTCCCGTGGCTGGACGCGGTTCGGTTCGCCGACACGGTCGGGTTCCACGGGGACCAGAACCAGAACGTGTTCCCGTACCGCGATTACGTGATCGCCGCGTTCAACGCGAACAAGCGGTTCGACGACTTTACGCGGGAACAGATCGCCGGCGACCTGCTACCGAATGCTACAACCGAACAGCTCGTCGCCAGCGGTTTCAACCGGCTGAACATGATGACCCGCGAGGGCGGGGCGCAGGCGAAGGAGTACGTCGCCAAGTACCAGGCCGACCGGGTGCGGACCGTCTCGATGGCGTGGCTCGGGAGCACGTTCGGTTGCGCCGAGTGCCACGACCACAAGTTCGACCCGATCAGTACGAAAGACTTCTACTCGCTGTCGGCGTACTTCGCCGACGTCCGCCAGTGGGGCGTGTACGCCGACTACGGGTACACGCCGAACCCGGACCTCAAGGGGTACAACAACGACTACCCGTTCCCGCCGGAGATCCAGGTCGACAGCCCGTACCTGAGGGACCGGCAGGCGCGGCTGGGGCAAAAGCTGGCGGACGAGATGGCGGCCGCCGCCCGGCGGCTGCGGATGGACGCTTCGGGGGCGGCCGACCGCACCAAGGCGTACGGCGCGTGGCGGGCGGAGGCGGCGGCGTTCCTGGACCGCAACCCGTCCGGGTGGGCGGTGGCGCTCGACGCGGCCCCCGCCGCCGGGGCCCCGGCCCCGCCGCCGAAGGGCAAGGCTAAGCCG
>JAQGHJ010000530.1 GCA_028288905.1 Phycisphaerales bacterium
CGGCGTAGTCGGGCGTGCCCTGCACGAGGCCCCACCGGCGGAACTGGGACAGGAACCAGGTCGCGTACTTCAGCTGCGGGTAGTTGCAGTTCCGCTGGCTGAAGATCATGTAGTTCGGGTCCTTCCGCTTGCCGCGGTCGTCGCCGTAGTCGTAGTCGCCGAGCATCCGCGGCAGGATGAGTTCCTTGGGGCAGTTGACGTAGCTGGTGGCCGAGATGATCTGGCACTGCTCGTCGCGGTTCTTCATGTCGTCGAGCCAGACGCTGGCCTCGTGGACCGCCTTAAGGGCCGCCTTCACGGTCCGCGGGTTCTGGTCGGCGAAGTCCTTCCGGAACGCCAGCACCTTTTCCGGGTGGTCCTTCCAGATGTCCTGGGTGTTGATGGCCGTGTACCCGACGTTCTCGGCGATCGTCTTGGCGTTCCACGGCTCGCCGACGCAGAACCCGTCCATGTCCCCGGACTGCATGCCGGTGAACATGTTCGGCGGCGGGACGACCTTCAGCCCGGCGTCGGTCTCCGGGGCGATCCCGCCGGCCCCGAGCCAGTACCGCAGCCACATCGCGTGCGTCCCGGTCGGGAACGTCATGGCGAAGTTGGCCGGCTTGCCGCCGGCCCGGGCGGCGTCGACGAGCGGCTTGAGGGCCGACGCGTCCGCCCGCACCTTCCCCTTGAACGCGTTGGACAGCGAGATGCTCTGCCCGTTGCGGTTCAGCAGCCACGGGACGACGCACTCGACCTTGTTCCCGCTCCCGAGGCCCATCGTCAGGGCCAGCGGCATCCCGAGCAGCATGTGCGTGCCCTGGATCTCCCGGCTGACGAGAGCGTCGCGGATCGCGGCCCAGTTCGCCTTCTTGTCTACGACGGCGTTCAGCCCGTGCTTTTTGAAGAACCCCTTCTTCTCGGCGATCACCAGCGGCGAGCAGTCGGTCAGGGCGATGATGCCGAGCTTCAGGTCCGTCACCTCCGGCCCGGTGCCGGCGGCGTTGCGGGTGGCGGCGACGGCCTTCACCCGCCGCTTACACCCGCCGCCAGCCGCCTGCAGCCCCGCGGCGAGCGCCACGGCCCCGGCCGCCCTCAGCAGCCCGCGGCGGGTCGGGGTGTTCGTCTGATCTGCCATCATCGTTATACTCGCTGCTCTTCAGTCGTGGCGGGACCGTCCCGCCGGGTCGTCCGTTGGCGGGCCGCGACATGCGGGGCTCGCCAACGGGCCACGGCCGGCGCGGCCGGCACCGTCGCGTTTTCGGGCGGTCACGCCGACCGCGCTCAAATCTTCAGCACCATCAACCGGACCGAACCGAACGCGGGGCTGGGCTACGTGGGTTTCCGCGGGTCGTAGCAACCGTCGCGCCGCAGCCGCATCGGCGGGAAGTCATCTGCCGGACACGGCACCCCCAGGTCGGCAGCCGCCGCCCGGTAGTACCGGGCATCCGTACACCGACCGGCGGCGGCCAGGACGTCGGCGGGCGCGGCCGCGTGCCCCCACCTCACCCGCTGCTCGGCCAGCCAAGCGGCGTGCGTGCCGCTCGGGAACGTGTGAGCCAGCTCGAACGATCGCATCCGCCAGTCCGGCGGCCGCCAGTCGGTCGCCGGCCGCCGGGCCGCGCTAGTCCGGTCGACGCCCGCCGGCACATGGCGAGGGTCCGACCCGACCGTCCGGTCGAGGGCTAAGCTGGCCGCCACGTCGGCCGCCGCCACGTCCACGTATCGCCGGTCGGCCAGCATCGCGGCCAGTTCCGGGTGGTTCGCGTCGTCGGCGCACCACCGGCACGCCTCCAGTACCGCCTTGACCAGCGACACGACGGTCGCTTCGTTCGCCTCCGCCCACCGCCGCGGGACGGCCAGCACCTTCTCCGGGTGGTCCGGCAGCACGTCGGTCGTCGTGGCGACGACCGTGCCGTACCCGCCCCGCTCGGCCACCGTGTTCCACGGGTCGCCGGCGCAGAACCCATCGAGGTGCCCGTGCCGCAGCTGGTCCGGCATCTGCGGGGGCGGGACGACGCACAGCCGCACGTCCCGGTCTGGGTGAATGCCTCCGGCCCACAGCCACTCCCGCAGCAGGTAGTGGTGGGTCGCGTGGTTCGACACGTGGGCGAACACCGGCCGCCGGCCCGCCGCCCCACCGCCGGCCGCCCGGTCCCGCAGCCACTCGCCGAGCCCGGCAGCGGACCGAACCCCCCGGTCGGTCAACGCCTTGCTCAGCGTGATCGCGTTCCCGCCGCAGCCCAGTTCCATCACCGACACGAGCGGCTCGCCCGCCCCGGTCGTCCCGGCGTCGTCCCACGCCAGCCCGCCGGCTCCCGAAAGCGGGATGCCCAGCAGGGCGTGGGCGGCGTCCAGCTGCCCGTACGCCAGCTTGTCCCGGGCGTTCGCCCACCCGATCTGCCGGTGCAGCGTGACCCGCACGCCGTGGCGGGCGAACAGGCCCAGCTCCTCGGCCGCGACCAGCGGTGCCGCGTCGATCAGCGGGACGAACCCGATCCGTACGGCGGGCGACACCCGGGCTCCCTTCCACCGGTCCGTCGGACCGGTCGGGGCTGGCGAACGCCCTCGGCCGCTCGGCCCGTCCGAACCCGACGGGGCAGACTTTACTGAAACCGCGTACCATGAATCCAACTCATTGCAGAGATACTTCGGATCGATCCAGCTCATGGAGCGTGCATGCCGGACGTGCATTCGTTGAAGGTGTTCGCCGCCGTTGCGCAGAACCTGAGCTTCACCCGCGCGGCGGAAACGCTGTTTCTTACGCAGTCAGCGGTTAGCCATCAGGTCGCGACGCTGGAGCGGGAGCTGGGCGTGAGCCTGTTCGACCGCCGCGGGCGAACGGTCGAGCTAACGGCCGCCGGCCGAGTGTTGGTTGACCGCGCGCGGCGGGTGTTCGCGGCCATGGACGAGGCGGCCGACGCCGTCCGTCAGGCGGCCGACCCCGACCAAGGACGGCTGCGGATCGGGGCGTCGCCCACCGCCTGTCAGCATCTGTTGCCGGAGTCGCTGCGGGAGTTCCGCGAGTGCTTCCCGGGTTACTCGCTGGCCGTCTCGCCGGGCGACGCGCCGGCCATCGCCGACCGGGTGCTCGACGGGTCGATCGACCTCGGCATCCTCATCCGCCCCGACGCCAAGGAACGGGCCGGAAAGCGTGGCCCGGCCGACGCGACCGGCCGCGGCGGGCGGCTGGCGTACCACGACCTGTTCGAGGACGAGTTGGGGTTCCTGCTCGCCCCGCCCCACCCGTGGGCCCGCCGAGGGCGGGTGACCGTGCGGGAACTGGCCGCCCAGCGGATGGTGCTCTACAGCCGCACCAGCTGGACGTTTCGGGCGGTCGAGCGGTGGTTCGTCAAGATGAAGACACCGCTCCGGGACCCGATCGAGCTCGGTTCGATGGAGGCGATCAAGGAGTTGGTGAAGCTCGGGCTCGGCGTCGGCGTGATGGCGGCGTGGACGGCTCGGCCCGAACTGGCGGCCGGTTCGCTCGCATGGCTCCCGCTGCCGGGCGGGAGGGTGCGGCGGCGCTGGGCGGTTGCCACTCAGGCCGGGCGGGCGCTGGGACTGGCCGAGCAGACGTTCATCGGCCTGTGCCGGGCCGCGGCGGCCAACCTCGTGGCGGCGGGGAACGGTCCGCCACTGCCACTGCCACTGCCACCGCCGCCGCCGCCGCGGTGAGGCACGGTTGCGGCTCGCCCGCAGCGTGCTCGGGCACAACCCATGCGTCGCCCGTTCAGTAGAACGCGCCGCGGGCGGCGATCGGCCAGACGTCCTCGACCCGCTCGCCCCGGTAGCACACCAGCCAGTCGTACAGGTTGACGGTCGGGTCGCAGTGGCCCGGGATCAGCCGGAGCTTCTGGCCGAGCGAGACCCGATCGCCGGCGAGGTCGAGGACGCCGTGCTCGTCCGACACGTTCACGTATGTAGCCCCGGCGACGTCGGCCACGAGCGGCATGCCGGAGTCGACGCTGTGGGCCTTGAGCCCGACATCGACCACGGCCCGGCGGTCGGTCGGCCGGCTCATCACGGTCGACAGGACGAACAGGCTCTGGCGGAACGCGGCGAACGGCTTGCCGGCGGCGTCGAGGTTCCGGGCGTAGTCGGCGTCCATGAAGATGTACGACCCGGCCTGGACCTCGGTGTAGACGCCGCTGGTGGCCTCGTTCAGGTACGTCCCGGTTCCGCCGCCGGTCACGACGCGCGGGTCGAGCCCGGCCGACCGCAGGAGATCAACGCACTCGCGAAGAAGCCGGCCGGCGGTCGCGATCGCGTCCCGCCGCCCGCCTGCCGATCGGACATGCTGGGCCGAGCCTTGGTACCCCTGCAGCCCCGCGAACCGCAGGTGCGGCGCGTCGGCCACGAGCCGGGCCAGGGTCACGACGGCCGGCCCCGCCTCGACTCCGCAGCGGCTCGCCCCGACGTCCACCTCGACCAGCACATCGACCCGGGCACCCTCCCGCGCCATCGCCGCCTCCAGGTCGCGGACGGCGTCGGCGTGGTCGACGCAAACGCTCAGCGTCGCCTGCCCGGCCAACCGCGCCAAGCGGCGGAGCTTCGCGTCGCCGACCACCTCGTTGGCGACGAGCACGTCGCCGATGCCGGCTTGGATGAACGCCTCGGCCTCGCTCGCCTTCTGGCAGCAGATCCCGACCGCCCCGGCGGCGATCTGCCGGCGCGCGATCTCCGGGCACTTGTGCGACTTGGCGTGCGGCCGCAGCCGGATGCCCGTATCCGCCAAGCTCGCGGTCATCGCCGCGAGGTTCGCCTCGAACGCGTCCAGGTCGAGCAGCAGGGCCGGCGTGTCGACGTCGGCGACGGCCATGCCGACGCGGGCCGGCGGGGCGAGGGCGAACGACGGGCGTGGCGGGAGCGGATCGGTCATGGGGCACGAGCAGGATCGGCGGGGCGGACGGCGACCGTGTCGGGCCGGATGGTAACCGGAGCGACCTGGGAGACCGACGGCGGCGGCTGGCGAGCTGTCCGTGCCTCACGCTCAGCCAGGTGCGGGAGCCGCGCCCGGCCGCGACGGTCGAGTGACCGCACGCCGGCCGGCCGGCCCGAACCGCGAACGAAAGGGACGAGCCATGAAACGCTGCATTCGGGTATTCGCCGCGGGCGGGACGATGGCCGCCGCCCTCCTCCTAGCCCCAGTCTCTTCGGGGGGACAGGAGTCGGGGACGGACGACCTCGCCCGCCAGATCTTCGAGACGATGCTAAAGGTGCCGGGGACCCGGGCCGGCCACCGCCCGGTCCACGCCAAGGGAATCGTTTGCCAAGGCACGTTCGAGGCGTCCGCGGCCGCGGGCGCGCTGTCGCGGGCCGCCCACTTCCGGCCCGGCCCGCCGGTGCCGGTGACGGTCCGGTTCTCGGACGGCGCGCCCGACCCCGCCGTCGCGGACACCGCCCCCGACGCCGGTCCGCGGGGGCTGGCGATCCGGTTCGACCTCCCCGGCGGCGACGCGACCGACATTGTCGCCATGTCGCACAACGGGTTCGTCGTCGGCACCGGCGAGGAGTTCCTCGCCCTCCAGCAGGCGATCGTCGCGACCGACCCGGCGCAGCCGCACCCCTGGCCGGTCGAACGGTTCCTCGCCGCCCGGCCCCGGGCGATGAAGTTCGTGCAGGACAACCGGGCGGTCCCGGCCAGCTTCGCCACCGAGGCGTTCTTCGGCAACGACGCGTTCGTGTTCGTGAACAAGGACGGCGCGCGGCGAGCGGGCCGGTACCGGCTGGTCCCGGTCGCCGGCACCCGCCACCTCGACGCCGCCGAGACGAAGTCCCGCTCCCCCGACTTCCTGTCCGACGAGCTGAAGGCTCGCCTGGCAACCGAGCCGGTCCGGTTCCGGCTCGTCGCCCAACTCCCCGACCCCGGTGACCCCACGAAGGACCCGTCGCTCGTCTGGCGGGACGACCGCAAGACCGTCGACCTCGGCACGATCAGCCTCACGTCGGTCGCCGCAGACCCCGCGACCGCCGAGCGGCGGCTGGCGTTCGACCCGACGAACTTGACCGACGGGATCGAGCTGTCCGACGACCCGCTGCCCGCCCTCCGGTCGGCGGTCTACGCGCTGTCGGTCAAACACCGCCGCGCGAAGTGAGGCGACTTTCGGGACACCCCCCGGGTGCCGTCAGAGAGCCTAGGAAAACGCTCACGGCCCCCGCACCCGCGGGGGCCGTGAGCGTTCGCGACGGCCGATGCACTCGACAGGAGTCGAACCTGTAACCCTCCGCTCCGAAGGCGGATGCTCTATCCAATTGAGCTACGAGTGCTTGCGGTCGCAGGACTTACGGCTGTTGCTGCAAGTCGCGGCTGGTCAGCCTCTTGGGCCTCATCGAACGAAATGCTCGACTGGGCGGCAAACGGCATCAGCGAGTCGCGATTATCGCCGCTTCCAGTACGAAATCCAGTAACGACTCTTCGACGGCTTGCAACGAAGACGAGAAGGCGGGCGGCAAGATCGGCTACTGATCGTCGATCTCGTCATCATCTTGATCCATCTCATCGTCGTCGGAACTCCAAGTTCCGTCGTCGAAGTCGATGAACACGAGTTGTCCGTTG
>JAQGHJ010000531.1 GCA_028288905.1 Phycisphaerales bacterium
CCACGCGGTCGAGGTCGACCCCGCCGGCCCGCCCGAGCCGGTTCAAGAGCCGCTCGTGGAGCGCGGGCCAGACGCCGGCCCGCGTCCAGTCGCGGAGCCGCCGCCAGCACGAGCTGCCGCTGACGCCGAACGCATCCCGCGGCAGGGCCTGCCACGGGATGCCGTGCCGGTCGACGAACAGGATGCCCTGCAGCGCCGCGCGGTCGTCGACCGGCGGGCGGCCGCCCTTGGCGGACGGGCCGGGCGGCGGCGGGAGCAGCGGCTTGACATCGTCCCACAGAGCGTCGGGCAGCAGTTCCGTGGCCATCGTGTCATCTCCGGGCTAAAGCCACCGACCTCATTGGTACGACGGCCACCCTGATTAGGGCCCACCCGGATGTGCTCGTACTGATCGCCGGTTGCTGAGTGACTTCGCCACCAGATCGCCGTGCTGGGGCTGGAGGAGCACGTCCAAATGCTTGGGTTCGTTCCGGACGAGCAGTTGCCGCTGGCTTATCGGGCGGCGGACCTGACCGCGATCCCGATCGTGGCTCTGGAAGGATCCGGGTAGATCGCCGCAGAATCGTTGGCTACCGAAACACCGGTCGTCGTGGCCCCGGTCGGGGCGATGACCGATGTGGTGGCAGACCTCACACCCGACCTGATAGTGCCCAGGGCCGGACCGGCAGAGCTGGCCCGACGCCTGTCCGACCTGTTGGCCGGCGGCGTAATGCCGCCGCTGGCAACAGCCTCTACGGCATTTGCCCGAAGTCGCTACTCGCCCGGCGTCTTCGCCCGAAGCGTTGCTGGAGTGTACCGGCGAACACTGACGCCCGGGGCCCGTCCCGCCGCCCCCGATTCGAACCACAAGCCGAACCAAAATTGACCCGGATGACTCACATCCCCCTTTTGCGAACATCGCCGCCACAGCGGAACGGACTTATCGCCGAGCGCGCTACACCACGGCGCGGAGCCCGACCGTCTTGGCCCATCTGGTTCGCGATAGCCGGATTCGCGTGTCAGGTCGGCTTGTACTTCTTCGGAGACACCCTAATACGCCTGCCCTTACGCGTCTGCATGTACGCGTTCAGCCTCGCACTGTTGTTCATTCTACGAGGTCCAGTGGCGGGCGGCACTACGGCGGCGATCCGGATAGTACAGGCGATCGTCGTCGTACTGCTGATAAGCCTTATCCATCCCGATGGTGATAGATTGATCGCGCGATTAGCACAAGCGGCCTTGTATGTCGCCGTGTTAGCACCGCTCAAATGGACCAGGCACATAAGATTCGACTTAAGCAACTTCCGGAAGCTCGCCATCGTCAGCTGGATGTTCTATACGGCGAGCGCGACAGCGGGTGTCCTGCAAGTTCTTTATCCCGGGAAGTTCGACGGCGCACTTGCAAATAACTACAGCGAAGCGGCAGCCAATGCGCTCACGTACGTTCTTGATGACGGGACTCGACTGTTCAGGCCAAAAGGACTCACGGACCTCCTAGGAGGAGCTGGAACTAGTGGAATCTACGCAATCATCTTGGGGATAGGAATGCTCCTGACAGAGACCCGCGCCTCGATGCGATGTGCAGCGGCACTAGGCATGATCGCGGGACTCTTTTGCATCTATATGAGCCATGGCCGAACTAATATCGTCATTGTGGCGACCGCCATCGTCGCCACCTTGACGCTATTGGCGAGGCGCGGGGAATACCAGACGTGCGCGAGAATCTTGATGATCGTAGCATGCGTATCGGCCGTTGGCACCGCCACGGCCTTCACCATCGGGGGGGAGAGCACCATTGACCGATGGTCGACTCTCGTGGGCGCGGAAGCGCCCACAACGTTCCATGGCTATCGTGGCATGTTCCTCGAGGCATTGCTTACACAAGACATATGGATCTATCCAGCAGGAGCAGGGATGGGCCGCTGGGGTATGATGAACGCCTATTTCGGGACTCCGGACAAAGCGTTGTGGGCAGAGATGATGTGGCAATCGCTCCTATATGATGGAGGCATCCCACTCATGATCTTATATCTTATACTTGCGTCTATCATACTCCATCGCACTTGGATCATTGGAGTTGAAGGCGCGAACAACCTAGGCCGGTGGGGTGCTGTGCTGTTCGGGTATACCGCTGCCGCAATCGTAGCGAGCTTCAGCTTTCCAATCTTCTCAGTGCAGCTGGGACTTGAAGTAATACTGTTTAACGCCGCGCTTCAGAGTGCATTCCACTCGTCAACCCAGCGGGACCAAATGATACGAAAAAAGTAACTTGACAAAAGCCCGGCCCACATTTGCCTACGCAGCGGAACCCCAAAGGGGCAAAACTGCATGAAGAAGCTAACTTGCACAGAACGAGAAGACAGAGGCACGCAAACGTTCCCGGTGTGTTACCCGATGCTAAACGTATGGCGGGGTGCGGCAAGCACTGCAGTCCTAGCCTGTCAACGCCGCTCACGTCGTCATCGACCGTCGACTGAACGCCAAGTCCCCTAGGGCGTGTCCCGCAACCGCCTACCATCGGTTTTCGGCCGAAGGCCGCCGATGCGACGGTACGAGGTGACGGACGAGCAGTGGGCGCTGGTCGCGGACCTGATGCCCGGGAACACCCGCCGGGGCGGGCGGCGGTGGCGGGACCACCGGCAGGTGCTGAACGGCCTGTTCTGGGTGCTGCACACGGGGGCCCAGTGGCGGGAGCTGCCCGACCGGTACGGGCCGTGGAGGACGGCGGCCAACCGGTTCGCCCGGTGGCGGCGGGAGGGCCTGTTCGACCGGGTGCTGGGGCGGCTGCAACTCCGGCTGGACGCGGACGGCCGGCTCGACTGGGACCTGTTCTGCGTCGACGGGACGAGCGTCCGGGCCAGCCGGTCGGCGGCCGGGGCCCGGCCCGCCGGCCAGGGGGGGCCGTTACGGCAGAGCCCGAGCCCGGCGACCACGCGCTGGGCCGCTCGCGGGGCGGGTGGGGGACCAAGCTCCACCTGGTCGTGGACGGGAACGGCGTCCCGCTGGCCGCCACCGTCACCGCCGGCCAGGCGAGCGAGTGCAAGCAGGTCGAGCCGGTGATGGCGGCGGTCCGGGTCGGCCGCCGGACCCGTCCCCGGCGGCTGGCGGCCGACAAGGCGTACAGCCACGCGTTCGTCCGCCGGCACCTGTGGGGCCGGGGGATCAAGCCGGTCATCCCGCGGCGGGCCGACCAGCTCGGGAAGCGCGGCCGGCCCGCCGCGTTCGACCGCGACGCGTACCGGCGGCGGAACGTGGTCGAGCGGTGCGTGAACTGGCTGAAGGAGAACCGCCGGGTCGGCACCCGGCACGAGAAGCTGGGCGTCGCCTACTTGGCGATGGTGAAGCTGGCGATGATCCGCCGCTACCTCAAACTGTTGAGGTTGCGGGACACGCCCTAGACGGATCTATAACGCGG
>JAQGHJ010000551.1 GCA_028288905.1 Phycisphaerales bacterium
GGGACGCGGCCGTCGTGCGGGGGCCGGCCGTCCTAACTGGCGCCCCGCGCGGTGCTCGCGCACCTGGTTGAGAAGATCTCCCGTGTCCGCATCTTCAGGGGTGCCAACTTCCCACGGGGGAAGAAGCCGGCCGTGCATCGTCATCGTCGTTTGATTCGTTAGACGTCCCCGGGACCGGGCCCAGGGACGAAGGGCACTTCCTCGTCACTTACCCCTTGTCGTTCACCGCTCCGGTTCGACGAGCTTTTGGTCCACCAGCTCGTCAAGGAACGCCGCCAGCCCCTCGTCGGCGTTCGCCCCGATCACCATCCGGGCCGCCGCCCGGGCCTCGGGGCGGGCGTTGCCCATGGCCACGCCGAGGCCGGCGTTCCGCAGCATCGGGACGTCGTTCACGTCGTCACCGACCGCGATGATCTCGCCCGGCTCGACCCCGTGGGCCCGGGCTACGTGCAGGATGCCCTGCCACTTGTTGGCCGCCGGGTCGAACACCTCCAGCACCTCGACCGCGTACATCGGGACGAACAGGCTGTGGCACAAAATGCGGTCGCCGAACGCGGCCGCGAGGTGGTCCCGGGCCTGCCGGCTGGCGTCGGGGGCGGCCACGATCCCCACCCGGGCCGTGTGCGGGTGGGGGTGCTCGCCGAGCCGCCCGGCCCGGGCGACGGTGGACGACGTCGCCCGCATCCAGCCCGTCGTCGCGTCGTTCAGCGGGACGCCGTCGGTGACGAGGTAGTCGGTCCCGCCGCCGGCGGCGGCCGTGTCCTGCAGCGCCAGCACCGCGTGCCCGTCGGCTTCCAGGGACGCGGACACCGCCCGGGCGAGGTCCGGCCCCATCAGCTGCCGGTGCAGCGTCGCGCCGTTGGCCGTGTCGACGACCATCGCCCCGCCGGCGAACACCGCCGTCGAGTAGTGCGCGACCGCGTCGATCACCGCCCGGCTCTCGGTCCAGTTCCGGCCCGTGGCGAAGCAGACGAGGTACCCGGCCGCCAGCGCCCGGTGGACGGCCGCCTTCACCCGCGGCGTCACCTCGCCGGTCGGGGACAGCAGCGTCCCGTCGAGGTCGATCGCGATCATCCGGTACTTCGGCATCGGCGGCAGTCGTGCGAGACGTCTATGGCGAACGTAGCAGAAGCGGGGCGACGCGGTCGGACTGGCCATTCCGTGCTCGACGGGCGGAATGTAGCCGGCACGGGCCGAGCCGACGATCAAAACATTCTTACGCGACCAGATGTCCACAACCGGTCGCTGCCGCGGAAGAGGCATCCACTAGGCGTAGTGTAGCTTGACTCACCGCCCACCCTTTCCGACCCCCGTTCGTGGTGCGGTGCGGACGCGTCTCGCGGGCGCGTCTCACAGCCCCAGCATGTCCGCGATCGCGTACCGCCCGGGCTTCTGCCCGGCCAGCCACTTGGCCGCCCGGAGCGCGCCGTGCGCGAACGTGTCCCGGTTCGTGGCGACGTGGGTGAGCTCCAACCGTTCGCCGAGGGCGGCGAAGTACGCGGTGTGCCGCCCGACCTCGTCGCCGATGCGGAGGGAGTGCATCCCGATCTCGCCGGGCTTGCGGGGGGCGTCGTCGCCCCGGCGGCCGTACACGAGCGCGTCCCGCGTCTTGCCCGTCGCCTTCAGGATCGCGTCGGCCAGCCCGGCGGCGGTCCCGCTAGGGGCGTCCTTCTTGAACCGGTGGTGGCCCTCGACGACCTCCTTGTCGTACTCGTCCCCGAGGACCTTGGCCACCTCGGCGGCGATCTTGAACAGCAGGTTCACGCCCAAGCTCATGTTCGGGGCCTGAAGGACGGCCACGTCCCGGGCGGCCGCGTCGATCGCGGCGTGGTCGGCGTCCGCCAGCCCGGTCGTCCCGACGACGACCGCGATCCCGCGTTCCCGGCAGACGGTGAGCCAGTGCCGGAGGGCGGCGGGGGCGGTGAAGTCGATCAGCACGGCAGGGGAAGCGGCGGCGGTGGTAGCGGGGGGGACAGCGGCGGCGGCCGGGAGGTCCGTCGACACGGCCACCCCGAGCGGCCCGACGCCGGCCACGTCGCCCGCGTCTCGCCCGAGGGCCGGGCTCCCGGCCCGCTCCAGCGCGGCGACGATCTTCAGGTCCGGGTCCTGGGACGCGAGGGCGACGAGCCGCTGGCCCATCCGGCCGGCGGCACCGGTGATTGCGAGGGGGGTCATGGGGGGAGGTCCGTGGGTCGTGGGTCGTGACCGGATGAGCCCCGAAGGGGCGGAAGCCTCATAGCCCAGGGTGATGGCCCGGCCAAAGACCGGGACGAACCCTGGGTTCACGGAGTCGGATTAACACAAGCCCCAAAGGGGCGAAAGAGCCGAGACCGTTCGACCCACCAAGGGCGTTGGCCCTTTCGCCCCTTCGGGGCTCCCGCTTCCCCCATGCTCGTTTACTGGGCTATAGGGCTTACGCCCCTTGGGGGCTTGAATGCTCGCCGACCGCCGGCCGCCAATTCAATCCCACACGTACCGCTCGTCGAACTCGATGTCGTGCTTGCGGAGAAACGCACGATACTCGTCCTGAAAGGATACCGACTTGTGATGTTCTTCTTGGTTTGCAATGTACCGCCGCACGTCCTCAAGGCCCGACCGGCTAACGGTGAACGCCGCGTATCCGGCCTGCCACGCGAACGACCGGCGGTCGGGGAACGTGCGGTGGACCCAGCCGGACGAATTGGCCTTCAGCACCCGCACGGCGTCCGGGATCGGCAACGGGGCAGGCAGGTACGTCAGCACGTGGACGTGGTCGGCTACGCCGCCGATGAGCACCGGCTTGGCCCGCGCCTCGATTAAGATGCCGCCGAGGTAGTCGTGCAACCGCGGGCGGAGGTCAACGTCAATCGTCGGGTCGCGGTGCTTCGTGCTGAAGATGACGTGGTACAGCAGGTTCGTGAGCGACTGCGGCATCCGTGGCCCGTTGGCTCTGTCGCCCCTTCGGGGCTCGGCTCAATTGGCGGACGGGAACCCAGGGTTCGTCCCGGCCTGCGGCCGGGCCATCACCCTGGGCTATGAGGCTTACGCCCCTTCGGGGCTGAATTCAGCCGGCAGGCGACACGATCTGGATCCGGTCCTCAGTACTCCCCCACCGGCACCGCCGACCGCTTCGCCTCCACCTTCAATCCCACGATCATCGACGCGTCCCCGCCCATGGCCGCGACGATCGCCTCCAGGTTGTCGTCGACCCGGATCGGGCGGTTGCTCAGCTTGCCGTGCGGCTCGGTCCGGGGGGCCGTGTCCTGGGCGGCCTTCATGTCGATGCCGGTGTGGTACTTCACCGTCGCGTTCGGGTCCTTCAGCTCGTGGCCGGTCAGGATGCAGACGACCGACTCGTCGGGGCTGATCACCTGCTCGGCCAGCAGCTTCTGCAGCCCGGCGACGCTCGCGCCGCTCGCCGGCTCGCAGCCGAAGCCGTATCGGCCGACGAGGGCCCTCGCCTCCAGGATCTCCTCGTCCGTCACCTCCCGCACGACCCCGTCCATGAAGTCCAGCGCCCGCAGCGCCTTGGGGAGGTTGACCGGCCGGCCGATCTCGATCGCGCTGGCGATCGTGCTCGCCTGGTAGTTCTGCTCGTCCATCCAGGCGTAGTGCTTGGCGACCGTCTCGGTGTCGTATTTCCCGCCGGTCCAGCGGACGCCCCGCTCGTGGTACAGCTTGTAGAGCGTGTTCGCCCCGGCCGCGTTGACGATCGCCAGCCGCGGCACCTTCTTGATCAGCCCCAGCTCCTTCATCTCCATGAACGCCTTGCCGAACGCCGAGCTGTTGCCCATGTTCCCGCCGGGCACGATCACCCAGTCCGGCGGTTCCCACCCGCGGGCCTCGAGCACGCGGTACATGATGCTCTTCTGCCCTTCGAGCCGGAACGGGTTCACGCTGTTCATCAGGTAGATGCCCAGCCGCGGCACGTCGACCGCGATCTGCCGCACCCGCCGGAGGCAGTCGTCGAAGTCCCCGTCGATCTGGAGCGTCAGCGCGCCGTAGTCCAGCGCCTGGGACAGCTTGCCCATCGAGATCTTTCCCGACCCGATGAACACGACGCCCTGCATCTCGCTGAGCGACGCGAACATGGCCAGGCTGGCCGACGTGTTGCCGGTGCTGGCGCACGCGACCTTCTTCGCCCCGACCATCTTGGCGTGGGTGAAGGCGGCCGTCATGCCGTTGTCCTTGAAGCTGCCGGACGGGTTCAGCCCCTCGTACTGAAGCAGCGTGTTCCCGGGCCGCATGCCGAGCTGCCGGCCGAGCAGGTCGGCGGCCTGGAGCATGGTCCGGCCCTCGCCGATCGTGACGATGTCGGCCTCGGACCGGAAGAACGGCATCATCTCCCGGAACCGCCAGACCCCTGAGAAGTCGGCCCTGCCTTCGGCGCTCGTCCCCCGCGTGCTCCAGCGGTGCTCGAAGTACCCCAGGCTGCGGGGCACCGGCAGCCGGTCCCAGTCGTACTTGATATCCAGCAGCGACCCGCACGTCGTGCAGGCCACCTTCACCTCGGACACGGCGTACGTCGCGGCGCACGCGGGGTTGATGCACTGCTGGTGGGCGCGGTCGGTCATCGTCATGGCGGCGTCGAGGGTACGGGGGGTCGGGGCAGGGGGGAAGAGGCGTAGTGGGGTTGTAGGGTGGCCGAGTGGCGAGGTCGGAGGGCGGCAGGTGAACCGGGCCGGACGCGGCTACCCGCGGCACCGCGCTCCGGGCTCAACCACCCCACCACTCCACCCACTTCCCTACATCCTGGACTTCCGGGCGGCCGTCCGCTGCTGGTCGCGCTTTCGTTGGTTCTCGGTCGCCCGCTGGAGGGCCTTCTTCTCGCCGGCCGTCAGGCTCTGCATGCCTTGGGCGCTGACCTTGGCCAGGATCGCGTCGATCGTCTGCTGCTCGTCCCGCTCGTCTTGGGCGGCCGCCGCCGACCGGCGGG
>JAQGHJ010000566.1 GCA_028288905.1 Phycisphaerales bacterium
GCGCGTGTAACGCGGATCATAGTGTGACAGCTCCACCCCCCGCCGGTCTCGGCGCGTTAGAAGATGCGGACCTCCAGATCACCACGGTCGACCGACTGTGTCGGGTCAGTCAGTGCCTTGAACCGGAAGGTACCCGCACCTTCGAACCGGCCGGTGACGAGGGCGATGTCGTCGGCGGCGACGCCGAACGCCACCTCGTCGTTCGAGGTGTCGATGCCGCCCAGAGCGACCCGGCCAATCGTCGGGGCGGCGACGGAGGTGCCGGCGAACGCGCCGGCGAATCGGCCTTTCACCGTCACCAACCCGAGCACCGCGGCGGGGTTGACGAAGTCCGCCGCGGACGCCGGGAGCGCCGTCACCGTGTCGGTCACACCCGCGAACACGACGACGGGCCCCATCGTGCGGGCCGTGACGGTGACGATGCCGCCCGCACTGCGCACGTCGCCATTCAACTGACCGCCGACGACCACCTTGCCGACCGCCGACGCGGTGATGGAAGCACCGAAGTCACCGCGGGACGTGACGGCGTCCACGGCCGGTGCGGCGACGGCGTCACGCACATCGTCGGTGTTCGTCCAACTGGCGACCTTCAAACTCTTGATCGCGCCGGCGGAGGTGACCGACGCGTCGAACACGTCGCCGGCCACGAGCGTGAGCGGGGCGTCCTCCCCGCCACCGCCGCCAAAGGCAATCGCCGCGTCGGTCACGTCGGCCACGCGGAGGGACCCGATCGCGCCGGTCGCCGTAAAGGTGCCTGTCAAGCCGGCGGACCTGCCGGAGAAGCCCTTGAGGGCCCCAGTGATGTCCACGGACCGCAGGGTGGTCCGCCCGGCCACCGTGACGACGGAGTCGGCGGTCGTGCCGTCAAGGACAACGGCGGACGGGTCGGCGTTGCCGGTGGCGTCGAACGCGACTGTCCCCGAGCCTGGCCCCCTAAGTGACACGGTCACCCGCGACCCGTCGGCGTCGACGAAGACGGCCTTCTCGCGGCCGCCGAACGAAAGTGATCGAACGGGGACTGCGGCGTCCGACGCGGTCGGCATGCTGGCTACGGCGGCGAACAGGCGACGGGGTTCGAGCGGGTCAACGCGGCACGGCGGCGAAGCCGGCGTGCGGGCGGCTCGCCTCGAGTCGGGCCGGAGGTTCGGGTGAGTCATGCGTTCCACCACGGATGGGCGAAGGGCGAAATCACGCCCCCGTTGATCCGGCGGCTGAAGGAGGTTTCGGTCTGCGGCGCGAAACCGCGGAGCGGCGGCCGGCGGCCGACCGCTCCGCGGCGTTCTGAGGATTTGGCGTTCACGGGAGTGACATCACTTAGCTGCGACCGGGACAGCACCCGCGGCCGTGACGATCGCGTCGTTCAACCGGCGGGCGAACGCGGACGGGTCGGCGATCCGACTGCCCTCGGCGATCACGGCTTGGTCGTACAGCAGTCGGCCGAGCGCCTCGACGCGGGGGTCGGCGGCGTCGGCGGCGTGCAGGGCCTTCACCGCGGCGACGGCCGGGTGGTCCGGGTTCAGCTCCAGCACCCGCTTGGCCGGCGGGGCCTCGCCGCCCCGGCCCATCCGGGCCATCAGCCGCTCCATGTGGGCGCTCATCGCCCCCTCGCCAGCCACCAGCACGGCCGCGCTCTCCTTCAGCCGCCGGCTCAGCCGCACGTCGGCCGCGTCGGTTGCCAGCTTGTCCTTCAGCGCGGTCAGCAGCGGGGCGTACGCCTCGGCCTGCTTCTTCTGCTCGTCGGTCTCGTCCGACTTCGCCTCGGCCCGGTCGACGGCCGTCAGCGACTTGTCCTTGTAGCTGTGCAGCGACGACGCGAGGAACTCGTCGATCGGGTCGACCAGCAGCAGCACCTCCTCGCCCCGCTCCCGGAACGCCTCCAGGTAGGGCGAGTGCTCGATCATGCCCCGGCTCTCGCCGACGAGGTAGTGGATCTCCTTCTGCTCGGCCTTCATCCCGGCGACGTACTTCTCCAGCGTCGTGTACTCGCCCGGCTTCGTGTTCGTGCTCTCGAACAGCAGCAGGTCGGCCAGCCGTTCCTTCTCCTTGCCGCCCCACTCCTGGGCCGTCCCCTCCTTCAGGTACTGGCCGTGCTCCTTGAAGAACGCCACGTACGCGTCGCGCTCGCCGTCCCGCATCTCCTCCAGCGTCTTGAGCACCCGGTTCGTCAGGTTGCTCTTCACCTTCGCCAGCACCGGGTTGTGCTGGAGCGTCTCGCGGGAAACGTTCAGCGGCAGGTCGGCGCAGTCGACCACGCCTTTGACGAACCGCAGGTACGGCGGCACGACTTCCTCGCACTCGTGCTGGATCAGCACCCGCCGGACGTACAGGTCGATCCCGCTCTTCTTCTCCGGGCCGCTCATCCAGTCCAGCCCGCGCTTGGCCGGCAGGAACAGCAGCGCCTTGAACTCGACCGCCCCGCCCTCGGCGCTGATGTGGATCGTTTTGGCCGGGTCGTCGTAATCGTGGCTCAGCTGTTTGTAGAACGCGTTCGCGTCCTCCGGCTTCACGTCGCTCTTGCTCTTCAGCCAGATCGCCTGCCGGCTGTTGAGCGACTCGTCCTTCACCTCGGTCTTTCCGGCGTCGGCCGCCTCACCGGCCGCCTCCTTCGCCTCGGCCAGCACGACCGGGTGCTCGATGAAGTCCGAGTACTTCTTGACGATCTCCCGCAGCCGCCAGGACGACAGGAACTCGGCCGCGTCCTCCCGCAGGTGCAGGGTCACGTCCGTGCCCCGGCCCTCGGGCCGCTCGGCCGGGGTGACGGTGTACTCGCCCTGCCCGTCGCTCTCCCACCGGACCGCCTCGCCGCCGGCGGCGCTCTGGCTGACGACCGTCACCCGTTCGGCCGCCATGAACGACGCGTAGAACCCGACGCCGAACTGCCCGATCAGCTCGGGACGGTCCTTCGTCTCGGCCTGCTTGAGGTTCTCTAGGAACGCCTTCGTGCCGCTCTTGGCGATCGTGCCGAGGTGCTCGACGACCTGGTCGCGGGACATCCCGATGCCGTTGTCACGGACCGTTAGCGTCTTCGCCTTTTCGTCGGGGATGAGGCGGATCTGCCAGTCGCTGTTTCCGCCGAGAACGTCGGGGTTGGTTAGCGCCTCGAACCGCAACTTGTCGATCGCGTCGGCGGCGTTGGAGATCAGCTCGCGGAGAAAGATCTCCTTCTTCGTGTACAGCGAATGGATGATGAGGTCGAGCAGCTGCTTGAGCTCGGTCTTGAACTGCATCTTCTGCGGCTCAGCGGTGGCCGTGGCGGTCATGGTCGGATCTCCGGAAATGGCAGGAATGACAGAACCTCGAACGGCGATCTTACAAATCCTGTGCCTCGCGGGTTGCGATGGGTAACCACTGATCCAGAACGATGATAGCACCAGGCCTAGCGAGGCTGGCTGTCAGAGTGGCAGCAGGTGAGTTGAACGGGAGCCGGTCGAGATCGCCGGGTTGGTGCCGGACGTTTGGCGGCCGCCCCGGGTCCGTGGAAACGAAGAGGTCGCCCAGTAGGATGCTTTACCCGAGCGGCAACTTAAGCAGCTACACCCCGGCGGCCGAGGTCGTCGCGACGTCTAGGACCACTGACGCATTCGCGAGGCGGGCCGACAGGCACCGAAGTGATGTGTTCAGCGGCGCGTAGAGCTTGAGCCCGGGCCTGAACTGAGGTCGGACACGCCGTCTCCGCTCAATGTTCGGAGAACTCGCCGTTGCGGACCGGGTCGGGCTGGATCGTGGTTGGGACGTGCGGCCGGAGGACCGCGCCCGCGCTGAGGTAGGGCAGTAACGGGGAAAGCGGGCGCCGCGCCACGAGCGTGGCCGGCAGGGCCATCGCCAGCAGCAGATCGCCGGCGATCAGGACGGAGCGTGGCCTGCACGCACAGACGGCAGGGACGCAGTCCATTGGGGCGGCCAAGCGCCTAGCGAGCCGCGGATGCGGCTCGCTTTCCGATCCCACTAATCACGCCAAGTTCGCCAGGCGTCCGTCGCTGTCCCCGAACCGCTCCGCCTTCGCCCCGGCGTTGCCGAGCATGTTCAGGTACAGGTTGCACAGCGGCGTGTTCTTCGCGTACACGATGTGCCGACCGGTCTTGACCTGCCCGCCGGCACCGCCGGCCCAGACGATGGGCAGGTTCTCGTGGTTGTGCCGGTTCCCGTCGCCGATCCCGCTGCCGCACACGAGCTGCGTGTTGTCCAGCAGCGTCCCGGCCCCCTCCTTCACGCCCTTGAGCCGCGTGATGAAGTACGCCAACTGCTCCATGTGGAAGCGATCGATCTTCTGGATCGCGGCGACCTTGTCGGCGGCCCCGCCGTGGTGGCTGAGGCTGTGGTGACCCTCGGTGATGCCGAGGTCGGGGAAGTTCCGGTTCGACCCGTCGCGGGCGACCATGACCGACGCGACGCGGGTCTGGTCGGTCTGGAACGCGAGCACGAGCAGGTCGACCATGAGCCGCATGTGCTCTGCCGTCGTGCCGGGGATGCCGGCGGGGCGGTCCATCGTCGGCTTGACCATCGGGGCGGCCGCGTCGGCGAGCCGGGCGGCGTCGATCCGCAGTTCGATCTCCCGGATGCTGGTCGCGAACTCGTCGAGCTTGTGCCGGTCGCTCGACCCGAGCTTCTTCTCCAGCCGCTTGCTGTCCTCCGACACGTAGTCGAGCACGCTCTTGCGCCGCTTGGCCTGCCGGGCGGCGTCGGCGGCGCTCCGCTGCTCGCCGTTGCCGAACAGCCGGTCGAACAGGCTCGCCGGGTCGATCTCCTTCGGCATCGGGCTCTGCTCGCCCCGCCAGCTGATGTTCGAAACGTACGCGCAGCTGTACCCGCTGTCGCACTCGCCGGCGATCTGACCCTTGTCCAGCCCGAGCTCCAACGACGGGAGCTTCGTCCGGTTGCCGATCGCCGCGGCCGCCACCTGGTCGACGCTGACGCCGAGCCGGATGTCCCGGCCGGCCGTCTTCACGGGGTGCGCACCGGTCAGGAACGCAGCCGCTGACCGGGCGTGGTCGCCGGGGCCGTCGCCCTTGGCCCGGGCGTTGTCCAGCGTCAGGCCGGTCAGCACGTTGATGTCGCCCCGGACCTTCGCCAGCGGCTCCAGCAGCTTGGACAGGGCGAAGTTCGCCCCCTCGCCCTTCGGCGTCCACTCGGGGAAGTTCACCCCGTTCGGGATGAACATGAAGGCGCTGCGGACCGGGGCCGCCCCCTTCGCTGCGTTCGGCAAGCCGGTGACGGCCGCTTGGACCAGGCCGTTGCCGGGCAGCATGGCGTCGAGCATCGGCAGCGCCATCGCCGTGCCGAAGCCGCGGAGGAGGGTACGGCGGGAGAGCATGGGCTTGTCGGACATGGTGGGTGGCTCTGAACAAGGATGGGGCCGGATAGCCCGCTGTGTCTACCGCATATTGTAGCGTCCGGCGGGGTGGCTGTTGCTAACGAGTCGAAAGCCGGCCTTCATGACCCACGGCGCCGCCGGCCCGGCAGATGGCTCGCTCGCCGAACGGCTCCGACATCTCGTGGGGGGCCCGTCACTTCCCCTTCTTGTCCCCCGCGTCCAACAACTTCTCCGCCCGCGTTCGCAACTCGTCGGGACGAAGCATCCGCCGCTTCTGGAACGGTTCGCTCTTCACAACGGCCAGCACGAGCGACGAGAACTTGTACCCGTCCTTCTTCACGCCGGCCTCGATGTCCTTCACCGTGCACTGGTCGAAGTGTTCCAGCCCGCGGCCGAGGCCGTAGGTGAGCATCTTCTTGACCACCGTCGCGACGAACTCGTCCTGCTTGCCGGCGACCATCGTCCGCAGGCCCTCGGGGCCCTTCAGCAGCGCG
>JAQGHJ010000567.1 GCA_028288905.1 Phycisphaerales bacterium
CTTCCACTCGTCCGGGCCGAACTCTACAGACTCGCCATACAAGATGCTGGATTGGCGGGAGGGACCTACGGTCACGCTCGTGACTTCACGCAGAAAGAATTTGGGAGGCGCCGTAGCGGTGACTTTCACCCCGTCGGCCGCTAACGCCATGTCGAATTGCATGGCGAGCACATAGCGCTCGTGGAGAAGGACGTGCGAGTTCCACACGCGCGGGCCTTTCGCCCCGGTGTAGTGCGTAATGAAGTGTTCGGATGCGGGGAAAAGTTGCGCGAACGCCTTCGCGTTCGGTTGGTTCTTCACCGCGTCCGCGACTGCCTCGGTCGGGGTACCGCCGCAGGAAGTGCTGGCGAACGCCAACAACGTCACGAGGAACGAAAGAGGGTGTCTGAGGTGCATAACGAGAGGCCGTTAAGCGGCCGCGGCGGCGCACGCGCGACGCTCGACCGCGAGTAAGGTATACCGCCGCCGCGGTCCGCTCCAGCGGCGGGTTATCCATCATTCCAGCAGTGCGCCCGTTAAGGCCAACACGCACAGCCCGCCCCAGCCAACTAGCCCGAGCCAACCGACGAGGTTCCGCGGCCGACGACGCACGATGAAGAGGCCCGCGCCGACCGCGATGGCAATCAGGGCGAAGAACTGCATCCGTTCCGTAGGTGTCGCCCAATACGGGTCACCGCCACGGTTCGCGTAGATCACTGGTAAGGCAATCAAAACGTACGCGGTCCACATCTGCCACGATGGTGTTGGTTGCTTCCCGAGGTGCCCCACGCCCGGCTGCCGATAATTCGGCGTCGTGGTGTTCCTGTCGCTCTCGGTCATGATGGATAACGGACCAACATTCACTGGCCGGGGCCGGCGACGAGTGTTCGATTCACGAGGACCGTTCTGGCCCCGGTCCAGTGCGAAGTTTTGGTTATCCGGCATCTTCGTCGCTGCGATCTAGGCCGCGTTCACGCTCGGGATGACGCCACGAGTCGTGAACTGATCGAATCCCCACGTAACACAACCACATCAGAGTCAATGGGAATAGCAGTCGCTCCCACAGCGGGATGCGATCTAAATCTTCGAGGTTGTTCCGAACGTTCGGAATCCACATGCCGGATAACGGACCTTCGTTCACTGGCCGGCCCGGCGCCGACCATCTTTCTAATCACGAGAAACTGTTCCGCCGGGCCGGTCCAGTGCAGCGAATGGTTATGTGGCTCCGCCGAACAGCCGCGACCACCAGCTCTTTTTCTTCTCCGGGAACGCCGCGGCCGCACGGGCGCGAAGCTCCGCGGTCACTTGCGGGTCGGCATCACCCACCGGGCGCACCGCGAGAAACTGTCGAAACTCCCACTCCCCTGACAGCGGCCCGCCGAACTTGTGAGACATTTCAGCTTCGGCCTGCGGGGACTTCTGTCCGTCGATTGAACACCCGAATACCAACCCTTTCACCGGGGTATTGGCCCCGTACAGTTTGCACCAATGTAACCGCGGCTCCGCGAGATGCCCGGTAAGCGTGTCGAGCATCAGCGTGACCGGTGGCTGCGACTTCAGCCCGGCGCGGACCTCACCATTGGAATCATTCAGGATTTGCAACTGACCGAGAACCACGCCCCACTTGATCGCCCGATCCAGCCCGATCGTGAAACTCGTTAATGTCAACGTCCCCGTGCCGGGCCCCTCGGGGCGTTTGCCCGTGAAGAGCGCCTCCAGAGGGGGGAACGTCACGTCCATGAACGTGTTCGCGCACGTCTCCAGCGCGCCTTCAAGTGACTGACCGCGCTGCGTAACCAAATCACGCACCTCGAACTCACCGAAGGATGGCGGTTCCAAGACGATCTTCACTTCAACGGAACCGATGAAGCCGTGCCCGGGCGGCTGATCGAGGTCGAACTCGGCAACCTGCGTCTCCTGCCGGTACAGCTCAAGACGCTGGTGGCCCGTGGCGATGCCGGTACCGACGCGTGACGGCGCAAGGCCGCGATCGCGCAGCCGCCCCTCCCAAGTTCGCTCGACGATGCCGAAGTCCGGTTGCGGGTTGTCCAAGGGCCCTCCCGAGCCACATGACGGATAGACATTCACTTGCCGGCCCGGTGCCGACCCGCGTTCGAATGACGAGGACCGTTCCGCCGGGCCGGTCCAGTGCAGTGTTGGGTTATACCGCCGGCCGGGCCGCCGCAGGTCACTCGAAGCGATTGACGAACGCCTCGATCGCAGAAGAAACGGCCGACATCTTCTCCGGCGTTGCGTCGTCTTTCAGCGGGATGATCGCCAGCACCTCATCCAGCCCGCCCTTCATCTGATCGAACTCACGATTGCCTTCCTCTTGCGTCCCAAAGAAGCGCGTGTGGAACATCCACCCGTAGATGCCGCAGGTGATCGACCAGGGCGCGACCGAGCCGCCTTCTTCGAGCGTGACTCGTGCGCCCAGGTCATGCTCCTCGTCGCGTCGAATGGTGCCGCCTTCCGAGCCCGTCGTGCCGAGCGACTTTCCGTCATCGAAGGCGGTCCACCCCACGCGAGTTGCTCCAGCGGTATAACGGAAGGCCGATCAGTGGCCGAGCCGGCACCGCGCCGGCTCTCGACCCATTAGAAACGTACCCGCCGGCTCGGTCCGCTGCATCGGCGTGTTATGCGGCGCCGAAGACTGCGGCCTTTCGGATTGCGATCTCGAACGAACATCGCCGACACGCGGCGACAACCCGGGGGCGGTCAAAGCGATGCCCGTTCACCTCGCAGCCGTGCCTCATCGCTCGACTGCTGCACCAATTACCGAACTCCCAACCAGCGAACGCGAAACGCTGACGGCATCGCGGGCAACTTCGCAGCTTCCAGAAGAGCAGTCGCAGCACGGCGACCAATATGAAGAAAGCCAGGAGGGCCGCGACTCCAAGCACCGCGCCGAGGATGAGGGGGCCGAGCCGCATAACGGAATGCCGTTGAGCGGCCGCGGCGGCGCACGCGCGACGCCCGACCGCAAGTGAACTATACCACCGCCGCGGTCCGCTCCAGCGGCGGGTTATGCCTCCGCCGGCGGGCGTGTGAGAGTGAACGGAGCGCCTGGCTTGTCCGGGCACCAGCCCGCGTCAAGACCTTCAGAGATCGCGATGGCCACGAATGATGGCGTCACGTCGGGCCACGACGGCTGGAATACTCTGAGTACCTGACCCTCCCCGTCGGCCAACTGCACGATCAGATGGTAATCGGATCGGTGATCCCAATCCCGACCCTGCGGAAAGTGCCAGTGATACGCCCGGCCCCCGCAGGTGATGTTCCGACGATGTCGCTTCGGAAGGGCCATGTGGAGGCATAACGGACCGACGTTCAGCGGCCGGGCGGGCACACAGACCACTTAACGATTGATAGGGACCGCGGTGCCCGCCCGGTCCGCTGCAATGGCTGGTTATCCCGCGGCGGTGGCAGCCGCGAGTTGCTTAGCCTGGGCCATCCGGCCCGGAAGGTTCTCTGTGCCGCCGCACGCCGCGACCGCCTCGATGAACTGCGCAGCGGGGAGTTCGAAGTGGTCGGAGAACGCCTTTGCGTCGTCCCTCACCGGCGCGTCATTCAGTTCCGCCAGTACCGCTGCGGCGGCGATGAACAGCGCATAAGACATCGGCCGCGCGCCGAACGCCAGATCGACCCAGTAATCGCCGGTGCCGTCGTCGGACCTGTCGACGCCCACATCGATGGACGCCGAGACCCCGCGCAGCCCGAGTAACCACGTGTCTACGTCCGGGCCCAGGGCCGCCGGCGGTTCCTTCGTCCAAGGGTACCCCGGGCTGCTCTGGGGCTCGAGCGGCGGTACCAACCGCCAGTCGAGCAGGCGGCCCAACAGCCGGCGGCAATCGTCGGTGAACCGGACGAACGAAATCGGCTCCCGGTACGCGATCTTGAGCGTCCACGACATATCGCAAGTCCGGTCGGTTGCGGGATAACTAGTATTCAACGGCGGCCGCGCAGGATAACGGGAGCCGTCCCGCCCGGGGGCGGCCGCGTTAAGCATCTGGCCCTGTGCGGCTTCCGTCCAGGTCCGGCTCAATAATAACCGGACGGATTCTGTCGGCGAGCTGGTCGCCCCTCACGCAGCCCGCCCGCACTCCGGGCACGCCCCGCTCGCGTTCCCCGTCAGGTCGTACCCGCACCCGCGACAGCGGCCGGGCAGCTCGCGGAGGAGTCCGGCCCGGGTGGCGGCGAAGGTGGTGAGTACGAGGATCGTCACCATGGCGGCGAAGCCCGCCGCGGCCGCCGCGGCCGCCGCCCACCCTGGCGGCAGCCCGGCCCAAGCTATGACGGGCCCGGTCTGGGACAGCAGGGACATCGCGCCCTGGCCGCCGACGAGCCCGGCCCAGAAGGCCGGCCGCCTGGCCCCCCGCTTCCCGGCCTGTTCCCACACCCGCGCCTTCTCGTCGTCCGGCAGCCCGGCCAGCTCCGGCAGCGTCTTGTACGACCAGTGCCACGTCACTCGGCCGCCCCCTTCGGCCCCGCCCCGCACTCCGGGCACCGGCCGGGGCTGGCGCGGAGGTCGTACCCGCAGGCGGGGCAGAGGCCAGCTTTGCGTCGTCGGCGGCGGCGTCGGCGAAGCCAACCGCCAGCAAACAGGGGGGTGACCATCGCGGCCGGCGGGGCGCAGGCGAGCCAGTAGGCGACGCCGACGAACCGCATCGTCCCCTCGTCGTAAGTCGTGACGCCCGGGGCGACCCGTTCGCCCACCTGTGCACCTTCGGATGCCGGCCACGCGGAGTGCCCGACCGAGAACCTCCCCGGCGTCGCCCCGGGCAGCGTGAACAGGATGACGCTGCCTCGGCAGGAGCTGAGTTGTCGGTGGCCGCCGGGGCGGTCCCAGCCGTAACTGTCGACAACCCAGTAACTCCGCACCCACAGCACGCACGTCGCCGCGCACAGCACCAGCGACGCGGCCGACAGGAGCGTGAACACGCGGCGGGGCATGGGCGGCGAGTGTACCGACCACCCCGCGCGGCTACCGCCACAGCCGGCCGACGACCTCCGCC
>JAQGHJ010000569.1 GCA_028288905.1 Phycisphaerales bacterium
ACGACTCGGCCGGGTCGTGGGTGAGTAGCTCTACCGCCCGGACGACAGGCGGCTGCATCCCGGCCGCCCTTAACCCCGCGAGAGTCACCCCCGCCCGCTCGACCGTGTCGTGCAAAATCGCCACGCACCGTAGGTGCTCGTCCTGGTCGTCGTCGGCCGCCTGAGACACGGCCAGCAGCACCCGCATCGGGTGGACGATGTACGGCTCCCCCGGCGGGTCCTCCGCCCCGCGGTGGGCGGCGACGGCCAGGTCGATTGCCTTTTGGAGCAGCGTCGGCATGGGGGGAGTGTAGGGAGGGGGAGTGTCGGGGTAGGGAGTTGGGACGTAAGGAGCGGGCGCGTGCTGACCCCAATCCCCACCCCAGCACTCCCCACTCCTACACTCCCCCCTTCACCGGGTTCCGCCCGATCACCGGGTACTGCTCCAGGTCGACGACCGACCCGCTCACCGGCCGGCTCTCGTCGCCGACCCAGTACACGGCGGCGGCGGCGACCTGCTCGGGGGTTAACAGCTTTCCCGAAGGGGCGAAGGCCGGCGGCGGGCGCTCGTGCCAGTCGGGGGGCAGGCCCTCGCTCACCTTTAGCTTGTGCTCGTTCTCGCTCAGCACCCAGCCGAGGTTGAGGTGGTTCACCCGCACGCGGCGGGGGCCGAGGGCGTCGGCGAGGTTGCGGCTCAGCGTCATCAGCCCGCCCTTGGAGACGCTGTAAGCGAGCTGGTTCGCCTCGCCGCAGTACGCGTTGACGGACCCGATGTTCAACACGCAACCGGCCGCCGCCGCCAGGTGCGGCAGGGCGGCTCGGGCGAGCAGCAGCGGGGCGCGGAGGTTGACGGCCACGCACCGGTCGAACAGGGCGGAGTCCGTGGACGCGAGGTCGCTGCGGACGACCCACGCTGCGTTGTTCACGACGGCGTCGAGCCGGCCGAACGCCGCGACGGTCGCCGCGACGAGGCGGGGCCCGGCGGCGGGGTCCGCGAGGTCGTCGAGGTGGAACACCGCCCTCCCGGTACCGAGGTCGGCGACGACCCGCTCGCCGAGGTTCCGCTCCAACCCGTGGACGAGCACGCGAGCGCCCTCGGCCGCGAACCGCCGGGCCATGGCCGCGCCGATGCCCGTCGTGCTGCCGGTGACGAGGATGACCTTGCCGTTCAGTCGCATGGGCGGGGCTGCCGCGTGGCGGGCGGCGACCGCGATGATATCCTCGCGGTGCCGTCCGCGGGGGTCGCGGCCGGCGGACTGCTCGCTCCACCCATCATGCGCACCGCCTTCACCTGCGTCCTGTTCGTCGCCGTGAGCATTGCCTTGGCGCGGCCCACCGTGGCCGACGCCCCGCCGGCCCCCGACCGGTTGCCGGTGACCGGGCCGGCCGTGCCGGGGTACGAGCCGCTCGACAAGGCCGTGGCCGATTTCATGGGGCAGATCCGCGCGACGGCGGCCACGGTGGCCGTGTCCGGCGGCGGACGGCCGGCGTACAGCCGTGGCTTCGGGTACCGGGACGCGCGGCGGCAAACGCCGACCGCACCGGACGACCTGCTGCGGCTGGCCAGCGTGTCCAAGACAGTCGCGATGGCGCTCGCCAAGGGGCTGATCCGCGAGGGCAAGCTGTCGTACGACACGAAGGCGTTCGCGTTCCTGGGGCTGGCCCCGGCCGGCGACCCGCGGCTGGCCGACGTCACCGTCCGCCACCTGCTCGAGCACAAGGGCGGGTGGGACAAGGCCGTCGCCGGCGACTTCATGTTCCAGACGACGAAGGTCGAGCTGGGGCTGGGCCTGAAGTACGCCGCCCGCCCGGCCGACGTCGTGCGGTACATGACGACCCAGCCGCTGCAGTTCGCCCCCGGCGAGCGGTACGCGTACTCGAACTTCGGGTACTGCGCCCTCGGGCGGGTGATCGAGAAGGCCGCCGGCGGGCCGTACGCCGACGTGCTGAAGTCCCGCCTCGCCGACCCGCTCAAGATCGCGGACCTTAAGCCGGGCCGATCCAAGGCCGCCGACCGCGACCCGCGTGAGGTGGGGTACCCGATCCGCGACGGGGCGTACTCGGTGGAGGTGCTGGACGTGCCGGGCGGGCTGGTCGCCTCCGCCCCGGCGCTGATCAAGTTCCTCGACGCGTACTGGGTGAACGGCGAGCCCCGCAGGCCCGGGGCCAAGGGGCAGACGTGGGCGTTCTTCGGCAGCCTGCCGGGCACGACGGCGATGATCACCCAGCGGCCGGACGGGACGAATGTCGTCGTCCTGCTCAACGCCCGTCGGGACGCGTCGTTCGAGGCCGACAACGGCACGTTGATGAAGGACGTGCTGGCGGCGATCGGCGCGAAGTGACGGGTGCGGGGATCGGCCAGGGCGGAACACGAATGTCCACGAAGGGCACGTATCTTCACGAATGGGATTCGGCCCGCTTCGTGAAATTAGTGCCCTTCGTGGATTTTCGTGTTCCGCCTTCACGGTCGTACCGAACGGACGAGTCGGCGCTAGCGTATTGAGGACTTGATGCTGTCCGCACAGGTGTCGCCCGCGTCTGAGAGTCGAGTCGGGAGTGGCGAATTCACCCTTCAACCGACCGCGGCCGGTGGAGAAATCCTGCCGCTGTTAACGGAATAGTGTTGCGACGCACAGCCGGTCCGACTTAGCATCCTCCCGCCCACGGCCGGCTCGTTCTGTTTGGCGGCCGCGGCACCCGAAGCTTCGACACAACCAAGGTTTGCACCGGATGCGCCATTCCCCGAACCGCACTGCGGTCTCCGTGTCTCCCCGCCTCGCCGGCGTCTCGGCGGTCCTAGACACGGCGGTCGGGACGGACTGTTGCGCGGTCGAATCGCTCGAAGACCGTCGCCTGTTCGCCGCCGCCCCGGCCGCCCTCGTGGCGAAGGTGCCGGACGCGGCCGGGTACCAGCTCGTGTACGACCTGAACGTGCCGAAGCTCGGCGGCAGCTACAACACGACGGCCGTCCCGTACTCGGTCAACGACGCGGCCAAGATCACCCAGAAGTTCGACCGCGTCGCCTACTACCTGGAGCTGACGAAGACCGACGGCACCACGCAGTGGGTGTTCGTGTCGGCCTCCGCCTTCACGACGGACGTGAAGAAAACCGGCGTCCCGACCGCCGCCAGCAAAGCCGTCTTCCAGCAGAAGCTGTCGGACATGACGGTGCGGTCGAACGTCACCGGCATCGTCACCGGCACGAAGCTGGCCGGCGGGAACATCGAGTTCTGGCCGAACAGCTACGCCCCGACGAACTCGGCCGGCGTGCCGAACGCGAGCGCGGCGACGTACGACTTCGGCGACGCGATCACCGGCGCGGCGAACGGGTACGGGTCGATGCAGGTCCACAACGCGTCGGCCAAGCAGACCCTGTTCGCGTACAACGCCTGGGGCGGGCTGGAGCCGACGAAGAACGCCGAGCTCGGCATCGGCAACAGCCCGACCGGCGGGAAGGACTGGACGACGAACAAGTCGGCCGGCACCTACACCGTCCGCCGGCTCGAGGTGCTCGTCCGCCCGGCCGCGGCGACTACGGTCCCGCCGACCGTTCCCCCCACCGTGCCGCCAGCCGTTCCCCCGACCGTCCCGCCGACCACGACGTACACGCTCGGGCAGGTCCTGGCGCTCGGCGACTCGATCACCGAGGGCTACAACAAGGCCGTCCCGGACGGCGGCGGGTACCGGAGCAAGCTGCTGGCCAAGCTGAACGCGGCCGGCCAGACGTTGAAGTACGTCGGGAGCCAGTTCGATACCCGGTCGCCCGCCCTGGCGGCCGCCGGCGAGGCCCACCACGAGGGCCACGGCGGGTACCGCACCGATCAGATCCTCGGCAACCTGCTCGGTGCCGTCGCGGGAACGACGAACTCCCCGAACAACGGCGGGCACTGGCTCGACGGCACCGCCACCCGGGCGGCCGTCACGCCGGACGAGGTCCTGCTGTCGATCGGGACGAACGACATCTTGCAGGGCGTGGCCGTCCCGACGGCCGCGAACTACCTCGACCAGATCATCAAGACGCTGACGACGGCCCGCCCCAAGGCCAAGCTGTACGTCGCCATGATCCCGCCGATCACGAACGCCGCCAAGTTCCTGCCGCTCGTGCAGGCGTACAACGAGCTGGTGAAGAAGCTGGTGACGAAGTACGCCTCGGCCGGCAAGAAGGTGTTCTTGGTCGACCAGTTCAAGAACTTCGTCGACGCGTCCGGCAAGCCGATCACGACGCTGCTCGCCGACGGCATCCACCCGACCGAGACCGGGTACGGGAAGATGGCCGCGACGTGGGCGGCCGCCATCCTCGCGACGAAGTAGGGCGATGAAGTGGGGCCGGGAGCCGCGGCTCAGGATTGTCTCGCCGGCTCTGGGCCGCTAGAATGTGTTGCTCGCCCGACGGCCGCGTGGCCGTTGGGGCGAACCTCCGGGGGCGACAGGTTTCGACCGGATGACGACGTTGACGGTGGCATGCCCAGGATGCTCACTAGGCCTGGCTAATCACGTGAGCACAACCATAACTGCCAACAACGATGTTGCAGGCCGAGTCGGCTTCAATGCCGCCCCGGTTCGTATGGCCGCCTAATTAACTAGGCGACCTCGACACAGTGCGGCGGCCCGTGACGCACTGGTCGAAAACAGCGGGCTGGTCTGCCGATTTTGACGTCGGTCGGCGGACGAGAAACAGACGTCTGGGCCCCGGCGAAGCGTGCCGCTTCGCGTTGCCAGGGCCGAGATCAAACAAGCGGATACGCATGTAGAAGCCGACTTCGGAAGCATCTCGGGACGGGGGTTCAACTCCCCCCGCCTCCACTCGGATTCCAGCCCGCCAATGCGGTTTCGGCCAAAACACTGGCCGAAACTCATTGACGGGCTGGTTCGTTTTGGGCCATCATCTCGACATGGCCAAGGTGGGTAGAAAGACCAAGCCGTACCGCACGTCATGGGGCGAAACCATCGACGGGCTGTACAGGCTCCCCGACAAGCGGTGGCGGATCACAGAAACCGGCCAACGGTTCACCCAACCAGACGAACGTCTGGCCGTGCTCCACTTCCGGCAGTTGGAACGGTCAAAGGCACGGCACGCCGTAAAGCTGTCCGTCCCGCTCGCCTCACCCGACGCCATGACCGTCTACAGGACGCTGGCGGATGCTGGCGAATCGTTCACCATCCGGGGGACGGAACCGGGGGAAGTCTCGGCCATCTCGAAGATGGTGCCCGAACCCATGCTGTGGGCTTGGTTCCGCCAGCAGATGATTGAACGGCCTAAGTACGCCGCTCAACAGACGGGCATCGAACAACTCGGCTACCTCGCCGACCTTCCGAAGCCGACCCCCAGCCCCACACTGGATGAAGTTGGGAACCTCTACTTTGACCGGGCGAAGATCACGGATCACTGGCGAACGAAGTCCCGCCTCTTCTGGGAAGAGTTTTCGGATTCCGTGGACGTGCGGACGTTGCGGGAAGTGACGCAAGAGAAGGTGGCCGACTACAAAGCGGACGTGCTGGAAGCCCCGCCGTCGCCGACATACGTCAAGCACCGTTTCGGGCAGGTGAAGACGATCATCGCCTACTCGAAAGAATGGGGAAAATGGGCCGAAGATCGGACAAGGGTCTTGGCGTACTGCTCCATTCTGAAACCGCCAGAGTCGGCCAGCCTAGACCCGCAGCCCATCGACCGCTCACACTTCCACGCCGTTCTCGCCGCCGCCGATGACAAGATGCAGGCCATCTTGTTGCTCGCTTTGAACGCTTGCATGTACGGCTCGGAAGTCGCCGACTTGAAGTGGGCCGACTTGAATCTGGACACCGGCGTCGTCATCGCCGACCGGGGCAAAACCAAGGTGCCACGGGTCGCCGTCCTTTGGCCTCGCACCGTAGATGCCTTGCGGAAGCTCCCGCACGTCACAGATTCCATCTTCCTCACGGACGCCACGAAGATGCCGCACAACGCCAACACCATCGGCAAGGTGTTCCGCAGGCTCCGCACCGCCGCCGACGTGCCCGACGCCGTGAAGTTCATGCAGATCAGGGACGGGGCGTACACTGCGGCGTGCGAAGGGAAGGCCGTCCAGTACCAGCACGCCATCATTCTGTCAGGCCAGCGGGTTCCCGGTTGCTCGGACATGTACGTCAAGCGAAGGCCCAGCATCGTCGCCGACGCATGCGCCGCCGTGGAAGCCGCCTACTTCGGGTAGACGGCTACCACGCCCTGCCTCGCCCCGCTACGCGGGGCGAGACCACGGGGCCATCAGGAAGCCGCCCAGCGGCCCCGCAGGGCCGTCCGAAGCTCCCGCCCGACCGAAGTCCCACCCGAACGTCAGACCGGCTCGCAGGACGCCGCAGAAGTGTTCTGTGGGGAACACCCACCCCACCCCGCCCCCTTGTTCCAGAAGGGCACCCTCCATGTCCGCAGGTTCACCGCCCCACCCAAGGGCGACGATGCTTTGATCCACCACGTTCTACGGGCTGTGGACGACGATGTACCGCCGCTACGGGCGTAGCGAATTCTTCCATCGATGACCGCCTTACCCCCGCCCCATTACGACGGCCAATAAAAGGTTGGAAACTTCCGAATGATCCGGCCTCCGATGTCGGAACATCAATCTTCTGCTAGGCGTTACAACAAGTAATGGATTCTGGTCGATGATCTAGGTAGCGGCTGGGAACCGCACGGGGGATTGCTGCAAACAAACCACCAATAATGTCGATGAACTAAGTAGACGGGTGTAAGACACACCTTTGAACACAGATTTGCAGCATCCCGCCCAACGGCTTCCGAACCGTTGGGCTTTTTTTTTGGACGCTGCGAAGTGACTGTCTGCGAACTCCCATCCCCACCATGCCATCAGGACGCCAGCCCGCCTCTTGATAACGTGACCGAACCCCGACAGTTTTACTGCGGATCGGTTCACCGCTGTAACCGTTCTGACTGCCCAACGTGCCAAACCTACAAAGGCAAACACAAGGCACACGTCGCCGCCCACAACCTAGCGAAGCGGCATGATCTGTACATGCTCACGCTCACACTGCGCAGCAACGGTAGATGCGACGACGTGGATGATCCGCTCGACCATGCCACCAAGTTGCGGCTCGACCTAGACCGGCTCCGCACGGCCTTCCACGAGAAGATGAAGCGTTCGGCCTACTGGAAGAAACACGTTCGGGGCGGGATGTACGGCCTAGATGCCACCTACACCAAGGCCAAGGGGTTCCATGCTCATCTACATCTCATCGTAGAAGCCACACCAATGAATAAGTCCGACTTGACCAAAGCATGGGCCAAGGCCACGGACGGAAGCCACCAGATCGACCTACAGAAGATGGGGGATTCGGACAAAGACAACTTCTGTACCTCCCGCTACGTTCTGAAGCCCGCCATCCTCGCATTCAAAGATGATCGGGAAGCCGTCGCAGTTTGGGTCAAAGCGGTGGGGCGAACGAAGAAGTCAGACAGGTTCGGGGACTGGCGGAACACGGCCACGAACAAAGACAACTGGACGAAGCCAGATGCAGACGACCATCGCCAGACGGGGGAAATGGAACCGTCTACAGACGGGTCTAACGGCTCCGACGACGCCGCCGAACGGGATGCCAGAATCGCAGATGATGCGGCATGGCTCACGTCTGGCATGACGACCACGGAACGTCGGGAACGTCGTCTGACGATCCCGCCCGCCGTCACCAACGGGGGCACACGGGCGACCGTCAAAGATCAAACAACCAACGGGGGGAACGATGGGGGACACCAACTACCGGGAAGGCCGCACGTTTGCGGACACCTTCCTAGCGACTCAGAAGATCATCTTGGCCGACTTGTTCGGCGTCACGTCTGGCGTGGTGCGAACGTCTACGGATTCCGAAGATTGGAATGACGGGGTAGACGTGTACGTCGCCGACATCGGCGTAGGTCTCAGGGTGCGCCGCCACAGCGACCGCCCGTTCAAAGACTTCACGCTCAGACTCAGAAGAAACCAGAACGGCCACCACGAACTGGACAAGGTGCGGGCGGGGAAGATCGCATTCCTTCTCTACTGCATCGACACGTCCGCACCGGGCACCGCCGCCACCGATCTAGCGTGGTGGCTCATTGACCTAGCACCCATCCGAAAGGCAGGAATGAACCTACTCGCAGACGTGAAAACAGAACTACAGGGGAACAAAGACGGCACCACCTTCCTCGCCATCGACCTTGAATCCTTGATTGCCAAGTACGGCCCCGTCCTCATGGCGATGGGCACGACCACGACGACCACCACGACGGTCACGACCACGAAGACGGTTCACCCCGATTTCGCACCGCAGGGGGAACGCCATGTACGATGACTCGACCAACGCCAAAGAATGGAAGACCGTCGCTCCCGACGCCCCCGCTACCAAAGATCAGCGGCGGGCTTGTTACCGGCTCGGACTTGGCCGACCGTTCGTCCGCAAGCTCACGACCACGGATGCCAGCATGGCCATCGCTGCGATGATCGATCTACGCCAGCGGATCGGGGCATCTGTCGGCCCGCCTCCCTCGCCGCGAAGCGGGGAGGGGCTTTGACGGCCAGAAGGTAGGTTCCTTTTCGCACGGCCATCCGCCGCCGCTGCAATGGGAACTGCCCAACGCTGC
>JAQGHJ010000052.1 GCA_028288905.1 Phycisphaerales bacterium
CAGGTGCTCGGCCCGGTTGCCCCATGTGACGTCCGGTGCCCCCATCGCCGAGTTGCTCGCCTGGCCGAAGTAGAGCTTCTTGTCAGGGCCGAACGACAGCTGGTTCGTCAGGTGGTCGCGGACCGACCGTGGCAGGTGGACGACCTCGTCCACCATCGTGTCCATCTTGGCCCCGGTGATCACGCTGATCGCGCCGGTCCAGTCCGCGCCCTCGGCGTCGCCGACCTGCAGGCCGCTGGTGCCCGTCCGGCTGATCCACAGGATGTGGTTCGTCGGGGTCGACTGCGGCGAGACGGTGATGCCGGTGATGAACTGCGGGCCGCCGGCGTGCTTGATGACCGTGTCGACGATCAGCGGGTCGCCGAGCGTGCCGTCGGCGTTGATCGGGAACCGGTAGAGCATCCCGGTCAGCGTGCCGGCGTACAGGTAGTTGTCCCGGGCATATACGGCCGAGAACTGCTGGCCGTGCGTGTTCGGCAGGTCGACTTGCTCGAACCGATACTTGACGTTCGGGTCAATGCCGGTGGCCGACGTCGTCAGCGTGCTGGTGAACGGGGTGAACGCCACCCCGGCCAGGTCCTTCACGCCGGACGTGACGGTGAACGTGTAGCTAGTGCTCGTCTCGAGCGGGTTCTCCGGCTTCAGGACGATCGCGTCCCCGCCGCCGGACGTGTTCAGCACGGCCGGGATGAGCAGCCCGTCGGCCGTCCGCTTGAGGAAGACGGTGGTCGAGGTGAGCGTGGTCGCGTCGATGCCGCCGTTCGGGACGCTCACGTCGCAGGCGATGGCCGAGTCGACCTGGACGCTCGTCGCGCCGGCCAGCGGGGTGACCTTCGTCACCCGAGGGGTGCCGACGATCTGGGTGGCCTGCGGGACGGCCGCGGCCAACGGGACCGCGGCGGCCGAAGGCGCGGCGGCGTAGAGCTGCCGCGACTCCAACGCCTCCACCCCAGGCCACGACGGCCGGGCGGGCACAACCTTGCGTCCTCGACGGGTCTGATCCTTCATGTCGATTCCCGAGTCGGGCCGGGACAACCCCGGCGGCGGCTCTCGCTTTCGCCCTTGGCAGCCGTCAGGGGAGAACGGTCCGTCGATCCACTTGGACCGGCGTCCCCTTCACCCCGGCGGACGGAAGGACAGAGCGCTTCAATCACATCGGCTACGGGAGCCCGGATTCATCGATCGGGTCCCGACGTCGCCCCACGTGAAGCCGACACCCCGGCGATACGGGTGTGGCGCGGCGGTGGATGCGAGTTCGTTGTGGAACACCCCGCGTCCGGCACCTGGCTAGGCCGGCGGACGGGGCCTTTTACAACTTCTCAAAAGGACGAACGGCGTCACGGGACGCTTTCTTACTCAACCCTTGTTTTCCATCGGTCGGATGCCCGGCGGCCGGGGGTGTTCGCGGATTTCGACCATACACGACCAAACCCGCGCGCCAAGCGCCAATCCATCTAAGGCCGGTCAAAAGGAGGCTATTTTTGCTGAGACGAGCCGGAACGCTGTTTGTGTCAGCGTTCGATGCCGAGGGCTACAACAACGGCCTCGACGCCCGGCGGACCGGAACACCCCGCTATGACGACTCCTTAGCCTCCAACGCCGCACCGTGGACTGCGATCACGTCGTGCCGGCTCGCAATCGCTGTGCCCGGGTGACCATCGCAGTTGTTTGTACGTCAGGGCACCCGTTTCGGCTCGCGCACAGATCAGAGGCGTGAAAAGCCCGTCAGTGCGTGAGCTTAGGCGCGGCGGACCGGCACGCCATGATCGCCTAAGTAGTCTTTTACCTGACCGACGGTGTACTGGTTGAAGTGGAAGATGCTGGCGGCCAGGGCGGCGTCGGCCCGACCCGTGGTGAGGGCCGCCAGCATGTGGGCCGGGCTGCCCGCCCCGCCGCTGGCGACGACAGGCACCCGCACCGCGTCGCTGACGGCGGCGGTCATCTCCAGATCGTACCCGGCCGTCGTGCCGTCGACGTTCATAACGTTTAGCACGATCTCGCCGGCCCCGAGCGCTTCCGCCCGCTTCACCCACGTCAGCACGTCGATGCCGGTCGGCGTGCGGCCCCCGTTGACGAAGACCTCCCACCGCTCCCGTTTGGCGTCCGGGTCCATCACCCGGTTGGCGTCGAGCCCAAGCACGGTCGCGCACCGCCCGAACTTGCGTGCCACGTCGGCCAGCAACTGCGGCGTCTTGACGGCCGCCGAGTTGATGCTGACCTTCTCCGCCCCTGCCTGGATGAGTCGGGTGGCGTCGTCGAGCGTCCGCACCCCGCCGCCGACGCACAGCGGCATGAAGCACTCCTCGACCACCTGCGAGACGAGATCGGCCATGATCTGCCGGCCCTCGTGGCTGGCCGAGATGTCGTAAAACACCAGCTCGTCCGCCCCCTGCTCTTGGTACCGCTTCGCCTGCGCGACCGGGTCGCCGGCGTCGACGTGGTCAAAGAACTTGACACCCTTCACGACCCGGCCCTTGTCGACGTCCAGGCAGGGGATGATCCGCTTCGTGAGCATGTTGGTCGGTAGGCGGTCGGCAGCAAGCGGTAGGCAGAAAAACAATAGAGGGCCAACAAAAGAAGGCAGGCGGCTCCAGGACTCCCGTCCTTCTGCCTACTGCCCTCTGCCTACCGCCTACTTCTCAAGGGTGACCAACGGGACTCGAACCCGCGACATCCAGGACCACAACCTGGCGCTCTACCAACTGAGCTATGGCCACCAACAAATGCCCAAATGTTCGGACGGGGCTACCGCCGCAATCGGGTCGAACATTGTGCGCCGCCGTGGGTGCGCTTGTCAACTTCTCCGGGTCGGTTCCCGATTCGGCGGTGAATCACTGCGGACCGACGGAACTTGTTCGTGGAACGTCTCCCGCGCACGTCAATGAAGTCCAATAATCTTGCGCAAAATATCGATTTGGTTGCTGAGCTCGATATGATGTTCTGTAGCAAGTGGTTCCGTTCAAGGTTTGATGGTGACCTGGGTCGTGCGACGGCGTAACATTTTCGTTAGACGCGGGGACTTGGTAACGTAAGTGAAGGTACTGACCCGTCTGAGGCTGCCGCTGCAGATCCCGCAGGCCCGCGCGGCGAGCAGCAGTGAACCGATGCCGTCGCAGCCCCCCCCGCTGCACGCGCGGCCGGAACGTTCGACCAGACCCTGACGACGATGCCTTGGCGACCGCGCCGGGCCGATTGCGAGCAGGTCATGTCTCAAACCGATCGTACGTCCAGTTCGCAGCTCTCGGGCGGCCCCGGCCAGTCGCGGGCCCCGGGCCAGTCCCAGGCCGGCGGCAGCGTCGCCGGGTTGCTCGGGACGGCGCTGGACACCGAGGTGGCGCGGGTCGTCGTCGACACCGGGCTGGTCACGCCGCAGGAACTGGCTTACTGCCGCGAGCAGCGGAACCAGTCGTCGGACCCGAACCAGCGGAGCCTGGCCGACCTGCTCGTCGAGAACAGCTTCATCACCGCCACGCAGGCCCGCCGGATCAAGGGCAAACTCGACGAACGCGACACGAGCCAGATCCCCGGCTACACGCTCATCACGAAGGTCGGCAAGGGGGCGATGGCGACGGTGTACAAGGCCCGGCAGAACTCGCTGGACCGGATCGTGGCCGTGAAGGTGCTGCCGAAGAAGATGAGCGACAACGCCGAGTTCGTCGAGCGCTTCTACAAGGAGGGCCGGGCGGCCGCCCGGCTGAGCCACAACAACATCGTCCAGGCGATCGACGTCGGCTCCACTGCT
>JAQGHJ010000596.1 GCA_028288905.1 Phycisphaerales bacterium
AGCGCGTCGCGGCCGGCCTCGTCCGCCGGCCGCCGCCCCGCACGCAGAGGAAGGCCCAGCAGCACATGGCTAACTCGAATCGCCCGGGCAACGGCGGCGGCGGCGGCGGGCAACAGCCCCCCACGAACCCGCCCGGCAACGGCGGCGGCACCCAGCAGGGCCAGGGGTTCCGGGGCCGCCGGATCACCACCTGTAGCTTTTGCGGCAAGTCGAGCCGGGACGTCGGCCCGATGGTCGAGGGCCCGAGCGACGTCTACATCTGCGCCAACTGCGTGGACCTGGCCCACAACATCATCCGCCAGGAGAAGCGGAAGATGTCGACGGCCCAGCCGCTGTTCTCCACGATCCCGGCCCCCCGGCAGATCAAGGAGTTCCTCGACCAGTACGTGGTCGGGCAGCAGCACGCCAAGAAGGCGCTGTCCGTCGCCGTGCACAACCACTACAAGCGGTTGAGCACCCTCGACGCCGCCGCCGGCGAGGGCGACGACGCCAAGAAGGACGAGATCGAGATCGACAAGTCGAACGTCCTGCTGATCGGCCGGACCGGCAGCGGCAAGACGCTGCTCGCCAAGACGCTGGCGCGGGTGCTGAACGTCCCGTTCGCGATCGGCGACGCGACGACGCTGACCGAGGCGGGCTACGTCGGCGAGGACGTCGAGAACATCCTGCTGAAGCTGCTCCATAGCGCCGACTACGACCTCGAGGCGGCCCAGAGCGGGATCATCTACATCGACGAGATCGACAAGATCGGCAAGACGAGCAACAACGTCTCGATCACCCGGGACGTGTCCGGCGAGGGCGTGCAGCAGGCGCTGCTGAAGATGCTCGAGGGGACCGTGGCCAACATCCCCCCGCAGGGCGGCCGCAAGCACCCCGAGCAGCAGTACATCCAGATGGACACGCAGCACATCCTGTTCATCTGCGGCGGGACGTTCGTCGGGCTGGAGGACATCATCCGCAAGCGGCTCGGCAAGCGGATGATCGGGTTCGGGTCCGAGACCGAGATCGCCGAGACCGGCCGCGAGAGCGCCGAGCTGCTCCGGCAGGTGCAGCCGGAGGACCTGGTCGAGTACGGGATGATCCCGGAGTTCGTCGGCCGGCTGCCGATCCACGCGGCGCTGGAGCCGCTGGACGTGCGGACGCTGATGAACATCCTGACCGAGCCGAAGAACGCGATCGTCAAGCAGTACCGGAAGTTCTTCAAGATGGAGGGGAGCGACGTCGAGTTCACCGACGGGGCCCTCCAGGCGATCGCCCGCCGGGCGCTGAAGCGGGAGACGGGCGCGCGGGCCCTGCGGGCCGTGTGCGAGGAGATCATGCTCGACCTGATGTACCGCCTGCCGGACCAGGCGCAGCCGGGCAAGTACGTCATCACCGAGGACGTGGTCGAGGGCCGGGCAAGCCTGTTCGAGATCGTGCCGGAGCCGCAGCGGAAGGCGTCGGCCTAGTGGTCCCCGCAGCTGGTCGGTGTCAGGAACAACAACGGGCGGGCGATGTGACGCCCGCCCGCCCGTTGTTTTGTGCCTTGGCGGACTTAATCGAAATCGAGGCCTTTGCCCGGAAGACGGATGGGCCGACTCTTGGCCGGCTCTTCGAATACCCTCCCGCCGGTCGATGCGAGGCGTCGAATGCGCGAACAGGTGCTCTTCACGGTCGTGAGCGGCAGCTTCAAGATCGCGACGGGCGTGCGCCCCGCGCGGCCGGAACGCTTTCGCCTTTCCTGCTCCAGCCGTCACGACCGATGCAGATCGCGCCGACCGCGATCACGACGCAGGCGGCCGTGCGATAGGCGGTTAGCCGTTCGTGCAGGAAGAAGCGGCCGATCAGTGCCGCGAACACGACGCTGGTCTCACGCAAAGCCGACACCGGCCCCATCGGACCAAACGACATGGCGGCGATGATGATGCCGTAGGCGACCAGTGAAACGATGCCGCCACCCGCCGCCACGAGCGTTTCCCGTCGCCCCCGGATCAGGCTTTGCCGGCCACGGGCGACGACGTAGACCGCCGGCATCAGGACGCCCCACAGCAGGCACATCCACACCGTGTAGCCGGCAGGCGTACCCGACAGCCGGACCCCGATCCCGTCCGCGACGCTGTAAGCCCCGATGAAGCATCCAGTGCCCAAAGCGTAGGGGAGGCTGTCGAGCGCGAGCCTGTGCCCCTGAAAGGCCAGCGAGAGGATGCCGCCGGATACCAGCAGCACGCCTGCCGTGCTGACCGGATCGGGCATCTCGCCGGCGAAGACCGCCGCCCCAATCGACACCAGCAGACGACACCAGCAGAGGCGAGGAACCCCGTGCGATTGGATAGGTCTGGCCGAGGTCGCCGGTGCGATAGGTCCGCACGAGAAACAGGTTGTAGCCGACGTGGAGCAACGCCGAGAGGACGGCGCATCCCCAGCTCGAACGTGCCGGCATCGGCACGACCAAGGCAAGCCCGCCGCAGACGACCGCGATCGCTACGCACATCGTGGTCATCGACCACAGGCGATCCGTCCCGGCGCGGAGCAGCGCGTTCCAACCCGCGTGAAGAGCGGCGGCGAACAGGATGATGAAGCTGATTCCGATCGACACGGGCTTCCGGGATGACTGCCGCGGCGGGTGGGTGAAGGCGCACGGCCACGAATCTGTTCCTCACTCCGGCCGCCGCCGCTTCCCGGCGAACATCTGCCCCATCGCCCAACGTCCCGGCCCGATCAGGGCCAACCCGAGCAACACCACCCCGAGCGTCAGCGGGTACTCGAACCCGGCCGGGGCCGGGAACCCGTTGGGCGAGTGGACCCAGACGGCGACGGCCATCGTGAACGCCATCACCGCCGCCGCCGGCCGGAACGCCAGCCCGAGGACGAGCAGGATCGCCCCGAAGAACTCCGTGACGGACGCGGCGACGGCCGACGGGTACGGGAGCGGGATGTTCACCTTCTCGAAAAACCCGGCCGTCCCCTTCAGCCCGTACCCGCCCCAGACGCCGAACAGCTTCTGGGCCCCGTGGAACACGAACACGGTCCCGACCATGGCCCGGATGAGGAACAGCCCCAGGTCCCGGGCGGTGTGACCGGACGACGACGAATCCGAACTGCGCGACATACGAATCTCCTTGTGACGTTCGATCTGGCCCCGCCCGCCGGGCGTGGCACCGGTGCGTATTGCGATCAGTCGGCCTTCGCCGGGTCCGGCCGCTGGCGGGCCTTGGCGAGCAGCCGACTCAGCTCCGCCCACTCGGCCGGCGTCAGGTGCCGGGCCTGTTCGCCGTGCAGCCGGGTGAGCGGGTCGTGCATGGCGTCCAGCAGTGCCAGCCCCTTGTCGGTGATGGCGACGTAAACGACCCGGCGGTCGGACGTGCTCCGGCGACGGGCGACGAGCGCGTCCGCCTCCAGCCGGTCGACCAGTCGGGTGACGTCCGGCACCCGGGCGACCATCCGCACCCCGACCTCCAGGCACGGGACGCCCTCCCCGCCGTACTCCCCGTGCTGCCGGGCCCCCCGCAGGATGCGGAGGATGTTGTACTTCGGCTCCGACACGCCGAACTGCTTGAACACGTGGTCGAGCTCGGCCGTCATCACCCCGTGCGTCCGGAGGAGGTTCAAGAACGCCTCCTCGGCCGGGCTGTCGAACGGCTTCCGCTTCTTGATCTCATCCTTCAAAGCCATCAGGGTCGCCCTCTCGCTGAACGAGTGCCCGATCATTCGTCAAGACGATTGATGTGTCAACAACCAAATCTGCGGCAGAGGTCACCGTGCGTGCCGCTTTAAAGCCGATCCTCTCGCAACGGACCGGCGGGGACGACGTCTACCGCCGCTTCGCCCGAGCTGAAGGCCGGACAGCGGCCGTCCGTACTTTCGCCGCCGCCGCCGACACCGTTGTCGGGAGACTCGCCGCGGCCGGCGGCGGCTTCACGTCCCGCCGCCACAGGTACCACGTCGCGACCGACCGCCACGGCCCCCACGGCTCGCCGAGCCGCCGGGCCTCGGCCGGCTTGGGGCGGGCCGACAGTTCGAGCACCTCCCGCATCCCTTCCTGCAGGCCGAGGTCGTCGACCGGGAACACGTCCGGGCGGTTGAGGACGAAGATCATGAACATCTCCGCCGTCCACCGGCCGACGCCGTTCACCGCGGTCAGCGCCTCGACCACCTCCTCGTCCGTCATCGCCGGCAGCCGGCGGACCGGGATCTTCTTGGCGACGAAGTGCTCGGCCAGGTCGCGGACGTACGCGTGCTTCTGCCGGCTCAGCCCCACGGCCTTCAACTGCTCGGCCGGCGTCGTGTCGAACACCCGGACCACGCCCGCCGGCGTCGGCGTGCCCTTCGGGAACAGCCGGCGGAACTTGCCGAACAGGCTGGCGGCGGCGGCGACGGAGATCTGCTGCGAGAAGATTGACTGGCACAGCGCGATGAACGGGTCGCCGCGGGGCGCGAGCGTACACGGCCCCACCCGGTCGATGAGGGCGGCCATCCGCGGGCCCGTCCCCCGCAGGTGGCGGACCGCGGCGGACCAGTCGGGCACGGACGGCGGCGGCTCGAACCACATGCGGCCGAATCGTTGCGGCCGGGCGGGGGAAGTCAATGAAGCAGAGTGGAAGAGCGGAAGAGGGGAAGTAGGCAGTGCGGAGGACGTGGGCACGCGGCTACGATTGCCGCCAGCTCACTGCCAACTTCCCCAAGATCG
>JAQGHJ010000641.1 GCA_028288905.1 Phycisphaerales bacterium
CGCCCTGAACAAGGCGACCGGTGACGTCGTCTGGAAGTCCGCCGTGCCCGGCGGCGATGCGGCGGGGTACGCGTCGGTCGTCCCGGTCGAGGCGGCCGGGGTCCGGCAGTACGTCGCGTTCCTCGCCAAGGGGCTGGTCGGGGTAGATCGGGCGACCGGTGCGTTCCTGTGGCGGTTTGACAAGACCGGAGCCGGCCCGGTAAACATGGCCACGCCCGTCGCCTACGGCGACTACATCTACAGCGGCGGCGGGCTGAACGGCGCGGGCCTCATCAAACTCACCGCCGGCGGCGGAGTGGGCGGAGGTGCGGCGGCCGGCGAGGCGAAGTTGACGCCGGAACTCGTCTACTTCGATCAAAAGCTCCCGACAACCAGCGGCGGCACAATCCGCGTCGGCGAATACTTGTACGGCACGACGGCGGCCGGCTTGGCTTGCGTCGAGTTCAAAACCGGCAAGGTAATTTGGCAGAACAAGAGCGTTGGCCCGGCGTCCGTCTGCGCCGCCGAGGGGCGGCTATACGTCCGCGGGGAGAACGGCGAGGTCGCGCTGGTCGACGCGACGCCGGACGGCTACCGCGAGCGCGGCCGGTTCGCTCCGGCCGGCGGGCCGGCGAAGAGCAATGCTAAGGCGTGGGCGTACCCGGTCGTGGCCGGCGGCCGGCTGTACGTGCGGGACGGGCCGAGCGTGTGGTGCTACGACGTGAGCGGGGCGGGGTCCGCCGGCAGGCCGGGCGGCGCAAAGTAACTCACCCGGAGTGGGCGACCGTCCGCCCGCGCGTCCAAGGGGGCGACGCGCGATTCGGAGGACAGGCCTTCTCGCCTGTCCTCCGAATGGGACCACCGCCGGCCTGTTCCACAAGCGGGTCATTTCCCGTTCGACGTCCCGACCGGCGGCTCGCCGGCGAACGACAGGACGATCGCCTCCGTCGTCCGCCAGTCGAATCGGAACGCCCGCCCACGGCCCAGGTCCTTGCCCGCCCGCTCGTCGCGGACGCCCTCGACGTCGGCGGCGAGCGTGAGCGTTACCGGCAGCACCTCGTCCCGCAGCCCGACCGCGTTCCCGCCGCCGGCGGCCGTCACGGCTGTCTCCGGGTTCATGCAGGCGAACAGGATCGTCCGCCCGCCCTTGCGGAAGTAGGTGATTTCGTACCCGTGTAGCCGCCCGGCGGCCTCGCGGATGTTCGGGCGGCCGGCGTCGGCGGCCAAGGCGCCCGGCGGCGGCCCGTCAGCGGTCGGGACGAGCCGCACCCACGAGCGGACGCCGGCTTGACGGATTGGGTCGACGAACGGCGCCCGCCGCTCCGCCGCCGAGCCGGGGCCGGCCGCCCGGTACGCGTCGTACCACTGGGGCGACAGGTTCATCAGCACGGCCGTCCCCTTGCCGTAGCGGTTCGTCGTCCGCACCGGCATCGCCCGCACCGCCTTGTTGAACCCGCTGGGGTCGCGGACGCAGGTGTTGCCGTTCGTCAGGAACCGCTCGGGGGTGGTGCGGCCGTAGTTGGCGTCCTGGTCCACCTCGCACCAGAGCCGGCCGCCGAACACGTCCTTCGACGTCATCGCCGGGTCGTGTCGCACCCCGAACACGTCGTCGAGCGCCCCGCCGGCCGGACGGCCCTTGCCGTGCTGGTCCCAAACGCCCGGCAGGTAGTCGGCGACCACCGTCCCGCCGGCGGCGCAGAACGCGCGGATCCGCCGCGCCTCGGCGTCCGACAGCGCCAGGCACGCCGGCAACACCAGCACCCGGCACTCCGGCGGCACGCCGTCGCGGATCACGTCGACGTAGCTGACGAACGTGTACTGCAGCCCCTCGTCCCGGAGCAGGTTCTCCCACGCCTTGCGGACCCGGTGCGACGCCCCGAGCCGCTCGTCGTCGTTTCGGTTCGGCCAGGTCTTGCCGTGGGCCTCGGCGTCCAGCACCCACCCGAGTTGGATTGACGGGTGGCTGTAGTAAAGGGCGACGCCGTCGTCCCGCCACGTCGCGCCGGCCATCAGCGGGCCAATGGTGTCGCCCGCCTCGCGGTAGGTCGGGGCGACGGCCGGGTGCCACGGCTTGGGCTTGTCCCCGTCGAACCAGTCCCCGACCCACCCGATGTGTCCGCGGTTGCCGTGGGCGAGGTAGTACCAGACCTGCCAGACGGTGTCCGGCACGGACTTGTGGAAGTGGGTGGAGACGGCCGGGATGGCGCCGCCGGGATTGAACGACCGGACGACCGCCTGGGCCGACCCGATGTTGTACGCCTCGATGAACTGTACCTTCCGCATCAGCCGGGCGTAGTCGTACCCGCCGAACGCGTTCGGGGACTGCCCGCCGACGATGCCGGCCGGGGTGTCGGGGTCGACTCGGTTGGCGTGCTCGACGAGGTCGCCGACGAAGTTACACCAGACCGCGTCGTTGAACGTGAGCTGGTCGAGCAGCGGGCTGGCGTCGAACGCCGCGACCGACCACTCCGCCAGCTTCGGGCGGATCGCGTCGTAAGTCACCCACGCGTCCCGCCGCGGGGCGGCGGCCGGCCCGTACACCTGCCGCAGCCACGCGGGGTAGGCGACCGGGTCGTCCGTCGCCCGCCACATCGTCGGGCGGACGAAGTGGCCCCAGGACGGCTCGTCGTCCAGGGCGTACGCGGCCCGGTTAGGCGACCTCATGACGGCGGTCACGTTCTTGCCGACGACGACCCGCAGGGCGTCCCGCGTCGCCGCGTTCAACGGGACGGGGCGGACGCCGGCGCCCTTGAGCGCGTCCATATGCGGGGCGACGGCGTCCCCGTCCCACAGGTGTAGCGCGCCCTTGCCGGCGGCGTGGTCGAGGTAGAACCGCAGGTTGAACCGGTCAATCCAGTCGAGCCGGGCGGCCCCGCCGGCCGGCACCCCGTCCCGGCCGCCATCGACGAACGCCCCGTTGTACCCGGCGTCGCGGGCCCACCGCCCGGCCGCATCGGAGTACCCGATCGTCCACCGGTGGGTCCAGGGCATGTAGACCCACCCGGGCCACGCCTTGCGGAGCCAGGCCGGGTCTTGGCGGACCCGGTGGAAGTC
>JAQGHJ010000646.1 GCA_028288905.1 Phycisphaerales bacterium
GGCTGTAGAACGGTTCGAACCACACTCACGGAGCTGCCGCTGCGGTTGCTGCGATCACCTCGTCCACGCCGACCCCGTCCATCGCCTCGCCGCGGATAACCGTCACCCGCGGCCCGACCGGTCGCCAGACGGCCGGGTCGGTGGGGCCGAACAGGGAAATGGTGGGCAGGCCAAGCATGGCGGCGAGGTGGCCCGGGCCGCTGTCGTTACCGACGAAGGCGGACGCGCCGGCAAGGGCTTCGAGCAGGCCGACGAGGGCGTTCGGCCGGCGGAGTTCGGCGACGGCGGCCAGCGCGTCGAGCCGGGCGGGTGACCACCGTTCGAGTTCGACCTCGCCCACGACGAATCGCACCGCCCGGCCGGCGGCCGCCAGCCGCTTCGTCAGTTCGACGAACCGGTCGGCGGGCCAGCATTTGTCCGGCGACCCAGCACCTGGGTGGATCACAATGGGGCCGCCGGGCGTCGGCTCGACTCCAAGTCCCCGCTGGCGAACGGACGCGAGCATCTGTTCGACCCCCCGCTGCCACACGACCATCGGGGCCAACTGTTGCAGCAGGAACTCGGTGTGGTGCCCTGCGAACCCCGGCGGCGGGTGGGCGGCCATCGCCAGTAGCTCCGCACCCGGGGCGGCCGCCCGCACGTTGCGCTCCCACGTCGACCCGGGCCCGGCGACGAACCCGGCCACCGTATGGGCCCCGGCCAGCAACCGGGCCGGCACGTCCGGCAGTGCGGGCGGGCCGGCGGCCGGGTCGGCGTGCAGCCCGTGCCAGCCGGTCTCGGCGTCGACGGACTCGATCCGTAACACCTTGTCCGCCAGCCGGCCCTTCTGGGCGGCGGTCACGTAGAAAACCCGGCTCTGGGCGAACAGCCGGCCGAACGCCAGCGCCAGCGGCCACGACAACACGAAGTCGCCGAGGGCGCCGGAGTGGAAGATGAGGACGTTGCGCTTCAGGGCCACGGGCGTAGGGGCGAGGCGTCAGGCGGAGCGGACGAGCGTCAAGTGAGCGATGTCGCGTCGGCGGCCGCTCCCTAGTGGCACAGGTTTCCAACCTGTGCTGAGCGATCGGCGTGCCTCGGTGCTCCGCCGTTACCGGCACACCCATTCCATCCGCTCGGATGCAAACCCGTGCCACCGGGAACGGCCGCCGGCAGGGTTGTCGTCAAGCCGTCGCTGAGTCGATCCACCCGCCGCCGAGCACCGCGTCGCCGTCGTATAGAACTACGGCCTGCCCGGGGGTGACGGCCGCCTGCGGGTCGTCGAACCGGACAGCCAACTCCCCCGCCGCCGTCACCTCGGCCACGGCCGGCTGCGGGTCGTGGTTGTAGCGGATCTTGGCCGCGCACCTTAAGGGCCCGGTGCCCGGCGACAGCCGGTCGTCCAGAAAGTTCAGCTGCGTGGCGAGCAGGCCAGACCGGAGCAGGTCCGGCTTGTCCCCGACCGTGACCCGGTTGGCGGCGGCGTCGATGTCGATGACGTACAGCGGCCGGCCGAACGCCACGCCGAGCCCCTTCCGCTGCCCAATCGTGAACTGCTGGTGCCCTTCGTGGTCGCCCACGACCTCGCCGGCCGTGCTGACGAACGCGCCGGGGCGGAACGCGTCGGGCGTCCGCCTGCGGACGAGGCCGGCGTAGTCCCCGTCCGGCACGAAGCAGATCTCCTGCGAGTCGGGCTTGTTGAACACCGGTAGGTCAAACTCGGCCGCCAGCGCCCGCACTTCGTGCTTCTCGTACCCGCCGACCGGGAGAAGCGTGTGGTCGAGCGTCTGCCGGCTCATGCCGAATAAGACGTAGCTCTGGTCCTTCTTGTGGTCCCGGCCGCGGAGCAGTTGCCGCCGGCCAGTGGCGGGGTCGGTGCCGACTTGGGCGTAATGCCCGCTCGCGACGTAGTCCGCCCCGACCGCCTCGGCGTACTGGGCGAGCTTGCCGAACTTCAGCCAGTCGTTGCAGCGCACGCACGGGTTGGGCGTGCGGCCGCGGTTGTACTCGCCGACGAAGTAGTCGATCACCCGCCCGAAGTCCCGCTCGAAGTTCAGCACGTAGAACGGGACGCCGAGCAGCCCCGCCACCCGCCGGGCGTCGGCCGCGTCGAGCACCGAACAACAGCCCTGCTTGTGCTTGGCCCCGGGCGTTGCCCCGTCCGATGGCTCTGCGACCTCGCACTTCTCGCCGCCCTGGGTGTCGCCCTCGACGCCGGCCGGCGTGCCGAGCCGCATGAACACGCCGATCACGTCATACCCGTCGCGCAGCAGAAGGGCCGCGGCGACCGAGCTGTCGACGCCGCCGCTCATCGCGACCACGACCTTTTTGCGGCGGACGCCCACGGACGGACTCCCGAGTGGAAAACCGATGGTGGCCCGCTCACGGGCATCCCTCGGCAACGGCGACATTATAGGGGCGGCGGGTGCCGGACGCACCGCGATGAGGAGCTGGCGAGGCGGCCCGTCAGTGACACGGGCTTCCAGCCCGTGCTAGATGGCCCTCGTGTTAGGCATGTCCCGATCTCCTACGCCGTCCCCGCCTAGCTGGCTCGCACGGGCTGGAAGCCCGTGTCAATGACGGGCCGCCTCGGCAGACCTACAGGGAGGGGTGCACGGCCTGTGCGAACTGACCTCCTGGTGCGGAAGAACCCCTCATGCACGGGTTGCAAACCCGTGCCACGATATACGATCCGGTTCAGGTGGCCCGGCCGGCCGCCGGGTTGTACCGCCGCCCCGGCGACCTATCCTGTACGGCCCGATGGCACCCATCCTTACCCAGTCCACCCTCCGGCTCCGGTTGGCCGTCGACCGGCTGTTCCGGCGGATGGGATTCGGCGAGCACGCCATCCTCGTCCCGCTCGCCGTCGTCGTCGGGGTGCTGGTGGCGGGGGCGGCGGTCACGTTCCACGAGCTGATCGGGCTTGTCCGCGACCTGCTATTCGTCTACCTGCTGGCCCCGGAACAGCTGTACGGGCCGTGGCTGCCGATGCTGATCGTGTTCCCGGCCGCCGGCGGGCTGGCGGTCGGGCTGCTCGGCCGGTACGTCACCCGCGGGAAGGTCGGGCACGGGGTGGTGGACGTGATCGAGACCGTGCTGCGCGGCCGCGGGCGGATCAACCCGCTCGTCGCGCTGGAGCAGATCCTGACGAGCGCGATCACGATTGGGTCCGGCGGGTCGGCCGGCGCCGAGGGGCCGATTGTCCAGATCGGCGCTGGCATCAGCTCCGGGGTCGGGCAGGCGCTGCAGATCGGGCGGTCGCACCTGCCGGCCCTGATCGGGTGCGGGACGGCGGCCGGCATCAGCGCGATCTTCGGCAGTCCGATCGGCGGCGTGTTCTTCACGCTCGAGGTGATCCTGCTCGACTTCTCGATCCGGGCCGTCACCCCGATCGCGCTCGCGAGCGTCGTCGCGTACGTCAGCACGCAGGGCATCTTCTGGGCGATCCGCGGGGAGGCGCACCACGCCGCGATTTTCAGCGTGCCGGCCGGGCTGGTCGCCAGGGGGCCGCTGTCGTGGTCCGGGGTGCCGGCCGTCGCGACGCTCGGGGTCGCGTGTGGGCTCGTCGGAGTCACGCTGACGCTCGCCATGGTCCGGTCGGAAGGGCTGTTCCGGAAGGTGCGGGTGTCGTCGGCCCTGCGGCCGGCGCTCGGCGGGGCGCTGCTCGGGGTGCTGGGCGTCGTCTACGTGCTGGTGTTCGGGTGGCTGCTGCTCGGGGAGCGGAAGCCGTTCGACCCGCAGGCGTACTCGCTGCCGGCGTTCTTCGGTGACGGGTACGGGGTGATCCAGCAGCTGATCGGCGACGACCTGATCGGCCGGGTGACGCCGTTCCGGCTCGTCGCGCTGCTGGCGTTCATCGTGCTGGCGAAAATCGTCGGGACGTGCCTGACGCTGTCCAGCGGCGGCAGCGGCGGGATCATCGCGCCGAGCCTGTTCCTCGGGGCCGTCACCGGGTCGCTGCTGGGCATCCTGATGGGCCGGCTCGGGTGGGCGGCGGGGCTGCCGCCGGGGTACTTCGCGCTGATCGGCATGGGGGCGGTGCTGGCGGCCGTGGTGCACGCCCCGCTGGCGTCGATCCTGATCCTGATGGAGGTGACGAACCAGAAGGACGTGGTGCTGCCGGCCATGCTCGCGTGCGTGGTGGCGACCGGG
>JAQGHJ010000061.1 GCA_028288905.1 Phycisphaerales bacterium
GCGGTGAGGATCGACGGCGTCTGCTTCCGCCGGCCCGACGGCAACCCCGAGCCGGTTGTCCGCCAGGGCGAGTGGCTGGAGGTGTTCGTCCGTGCCCGGGCGATGGCGGGGGCGGCGGGAACGGGAACGCCGACGGCGGACGGCGCACCGACGGAGCTCAACGCGTTGCCGACGATCGCCGCGGCGGCGTGCAACTTGGGCCTGGCCGTCTACGACCGACACGACCGGCTGCTGTTCGCCCGCGGGTGGGTGAACGCCGGCCTGCCGCCGGTCGACCTGTCGGCCGGCGGGTGGGTGGTCGGGCGGTTCGCCGTCAAACTCGATCTGGAGCCGGGCGAGTACGTGGTCGGCCTGTCCGCCGCCCAAGCCGTCCCGGACCCGGCCGCCCCGCACGGGTGGGACCAGCACGTCGGCGGCGACCGGTACCACGAGCTGCCGCGGGCGGCGAAGGTCGCCGTCATCCCCGCCCCGAGCCGGGCCCGGGTGAGCTTCGGCCCCGCCAACCTCCGCAGCCGGGCGGACGGGGTGGTCGGGTAGGGAGTGGTGGGGTGGCGGAGTAGGGAGTAGTGGCGTGAGGGCGTGTCGGACCGCACCCCTTCGGGGTTCCGGACGGACGAGCGTTAGTCCGACAGGTCCCACTCCATCACTCCCTACCCCACCACTCCACTGTTCCCCCCACTCCCCTTCCCGGCCCGTCCGCGATACAACCTCGCCGCCGATGACCGCCCCCGCGACCGCGATGCGAACGACCCTGCTGACCCCGGCCGACGTGTTGGCCGGGTACGACGCGATCAGCGCGCTCTACCCGCACATCCCGCCGATGACCGTGTGGCGGGGGTGGGAGTACGCCGGGTACCGCCGGCACCGGCTGGCCGGGCCGGTGCTGGACGTCGGGTGCGGGGACGGGCAGGTGTTCAAGCTGCTGTGGCCGGAGTTGACCGGGGACGTCGTCGGCGTCGACCTCGACGCCGGCACCGTCGCCGCCGCCCGGGCGTCGGGCGTCTACCGGGACGTGCACCAGACGGCGGCCAGCGAGATGGGCCGGGTGCTGCCGGCCGGCGCGTTCGCCGGCGCGTTCGCCAACTGCGCGCTGGAGCACATGGACGACCTGCCGCGGGTGCTGGCGAACGTGGCCGCCGCCCTGCGGCCGGGCGGGGAATTCCTGTTCAGCGTCGTGACCGACAAGTGGCGGCAGTGGGGCGGGCTGGCGCTGCTGATGGAACTGGCCGGCGACCCGGACCGGGCCGAGGCGCTGCGGCTTCAGCACGACCGATACCACCACCACGTGAACGGGCTGAGCGTCGCCGGTTGGGCGGATGCGCTGGCGGCGGCCGGGTTCGAGGCGGTGGAGCACACGCCGATCGTCCCGGAGGTGACTGGCCGGCTCGTCAGCTTCCTCGACCAGCTCTGGCACCTGCCCAGCGCCGCCAGCCCGACCGGGGAGGTCGGCGGGCAACTGCATCCGATCCTCGTTGGCCTCCCCGACTTCCCGGCCGCGTTCCGGCTCGTCGTCGAGGGGACCATGCGGATGGAGCGGGACCCGGCCACCGGCGGCGGGGCGATCTTCCACGCCCGGAAGCGTTAGCGCCTGGGAGGCGGGGCGGCTTCGGCGTGGCACGGGTTTCCAACCCGTGCGGGCGAGGCGGTGGTTGCGAGATGTCACAACCCATTAGTGCCCCGGCCACCCCGCACGGCCTGGAAACCCGTGCCACGTCCGAGCCGCCGGTGCTCCAGCCCGTTCTTTGCCGCCTCCATCCATGACCGACCGCCTTCTTCAGTCCTCCCCCACCTGCTGGTGCGGCAACGCCGACCTGGAGCCGTTCGGCCCGGAGTTCCTCCGCTGCGCCGCCTGCCAGACGCTCGTCTCCCCGCACCGCGGGCGAGCGACGGCGGCCGAGGTGACGGCCGTCGGGCCGGACGAGGCCGGGCTGTACGGCAAGGACTACTGGTTCGGGCACCAGACGGCCGACGTCGGGTACCCGGACCTCGTCGCCCGGGCTGAGTTCGACCTGCCGGAGCGGTGCGCCCACTGGCTCCGGACGCTGCTGGCGTACGCCCCGCCGCCCGGGCGGGTGCAGGAGCTGGGCAGCGCCCACGGCGGGTTCGTCGCGCTGTTGCGGCTGGCCGGGTACGACGCGGCCGGACTGGAACTGAGCCCGTACGTCGTCGACTTCGCCCGGCGGACGTTCGGCGTGCCGATGCTGGCCGGCCCGATCGAACAGCAGCCGATCGAACCCGGGTCGCTGGCGGCCGTCGCGATGATGGACGTGCTCGAACACCTGCCGGACCCGGTCGGGACCGTGCGGCACGTCGCGTCGCTGCTGCGGCCCGGCGGCGTGCTCGTCGTGCAGACGCCGCGGTACCCCGAGGGCGAGACGTACGCCTCGCTGGCCGCCCGGGACGACTACTTCCTGAATCAGATGCGGGGCAAGGCCCCGGAGCACCTGCTGCTGTTCAGCCGGACGAGCGCGGCGCAGGTGATGGCCGCGGCCGGGCTGCCGGCCGTCGCGTTCGAGCCGGCCCTGTTCGCCGGGTACGACCAGTACTTCGTCGCAGGCCGGGAGCCGCTCGCCCGGGCGACGGAGGAGGCCCAGGCCGCGGCGCTGCGGGCCACGCCCGGCGGCCGCCTCGCCCGGGCCCTGCTCGACGCCGCCGGCCAGCGGGACGCGTACCTCGACGAGGCCCGCAAGCGGATGGACGTGATCACCGCCCTGGCGGCCGAGATCGAGCGGCTCAAGCAGAGCG
>JAQGHJ010000712.1 GCA_028288905.1 Phycisphaerales bacterium
GCTCTCCGCCTGGGCGGCCACCCTTCTCGACCAGGGGCGGCCGGCCGAGGCGCGCGACCGGGCCGATGCCGCCCTGAGGGTGGACCCGACGGACGCCGCCGCCCGGCAGGTTCTGGACCGGCTCGCCCAACCGGCAAACCCACCGGCCGGCCATTGAGCCGCCGGCGCCGCCCCCTATAATCCCGGCCTTTCGCCTACCCCTCCCCGACCCGACCCCACCCACCATGGGCCTCATCGTTCAGAAGTTCGGCGGCACGAGCGTCGCCGACGCCGCCCGTATCCACCGTGCCGCTCGCAAGGCGATCGCCGCCAAGGAGCGGGGCAACAAGGTCGTCGTCGTCGTCAGCGCGATGGGCGACACGACCGACGACCTGATCGACCTCGCCAAGCAGGTCTGCACGGTCGACGGCAAGGAGGTCGTCCCGCCGAAGCGGGAGATGGACCAACTCCTCGTCACCGGCGAGCAGGTGACGATCGCCCTGATGGCGATGGCCGTTTGTGCCCTGGGGCACCCGGCGGTCAGCTTCACCGGCGGGCAGATCGGGCTGCTCACGGACGAGGCGTTCAGCAAGGCCCGGATCAAGAGCATCGACGAGAAACGCATTCATAAGGAGCTGGATGCGGGGACGATCGTGATCGTCGCCGGGTTCCAGGGCGTGACGCCGGACGGGCACTTCACCACGCTCGGCCGCGGCGGCAGCAACGCCACCCTCGTCGCCGTCGGGGCGGTGCTCAAGGCCGACGTGTGCGAGAACTACACGGACGTCGACGGCATCTACACGGCCGACCCGCGGCTCGTCCCCAACGCCCGTAAGATCGCCCGGATCAGCTACGACGAGATGATGGAGCTGAGCGGGCTCGGGGCGAGCGTGCTCCAGACCCGGGCGGTCGAGTTCGCGAAGAAGTACGGCGTGCCGTTGCACGTCCGGAACAGCCAGAACGACAACGAGGGGACGTGGATCGTCTCCGAGACGCAGACCATGGAACACATCGTCGTCTCCGGCGCGGCACTCAAGAAGGACCTGACCCGGGTCACGATCAAGAACGTCCCCGACCGCCCGGGGGTGGCCGCCCGGATCTTCCACGCGATCGCGGCGGCCAACATCATGGTCGACGACATCATCCAGAACGTCATGCACGACAACACGGCGAACATCTCGTTCACCGTCGAGCACGGCGACCTGCACGACCTCCGCCCGGTCGTCGAGAAGCTGGTGACCGACCTCGGGGCCGGTACGGTGGCCGCCTTCCAGGGGGACCTGGCGAAGGTGAGCGTGGTCGGGGTCGGCATGCGAACGCACACCGGTGTCGCCGAGCGAATGTTCAAGGCGCTGGCCGACGCGAAGGTGAACATTCAGAACATCACGACGAGCGAGATTAAGATCTCGTGCATCATCGACCGCGAGCACGGCCCGGCCGCCCTGCGGGCGGTACACGACGCGTTCGAGCTGGGCGGGCCTGGCGGAGCGGCAGCCAAGCGGTGAGGACGGCATTCGGCCGACTTACGGTCGACGCGCCTCGCGACTACAGGTCCCCGCGGTCTACACCCCGCTCGTCATCCCGAGCGGAACGAAGGATGACGAACGGGGTCCCCGATCGCTTGCTCCTCCCTTCGTCCCGCTTGGTATAGTTCGGCCCATGCCCTCCCCGGCGGGTGACGAGTCCGAGGTCGAGGCCTTCCTCCGGCGGCGGGCGCGGGGCCGGCGCGTCCTGCTGTTCACCCTTGCCGTCCTCCTGACCACCGTGGTGCTCGGCAACGCGTGGCAACAGTACCGCGGCGGGGATGACTGGGCCCGGTTCGACCGGCGGTTCTTCGTCGTCCAAGCCGTCATGTCCGGCGACCGCCTCGCGGTAGAGTCCGCGGACGGGACCGTCACGCAGGTCGTCCGCCTGCTCGGCATCGACGCGCCGGCCTTGGCCGACGCCGATCGGAGCACGCCGGCCGCGCATGGTGCGCTCGACGCGTACCGCGCCGCGCGGGAGGCGGCCCAGAGCCGGCGGGTGATGTTGTCGCTCCCGCCGCTGGCCGCCCGGGCGACCGATGGGGCGGTCCTAGCCTACGTCCACCCGGATGCGGTGAGCGGGCCCGGCGGCGACGGGCCCGCCGACGACCGGCTGGTCGGCACCGTCCCGACGCTGAACGAGCAGCTCGCCGCCGCCGGTTGGGCGTACGCCGACCGGCGGTCGCCGCACCCCATGCACAAGCAGTTCGAGCAGGCCGAGGCCGAGGCGAGAAAGAAGAAACGCGGCCTTTGGGCAGACGTGCGGGACGACCAGCAGCCTGCCTGGAGGCGGGCGTGGCTGGCGGGGTTAAAGCGAGAGTCGGCAACGGAGTCGCCGGGCGGGCGGGATTGAGTGCCGAAGGGAACGGGGGACACAGCAAGGGCCCGTTTCCCCCGCCGCGACTTCCGCGCACGAAAGAACCCCGGGCTTTCGCCCGGGGCTATTTCAATCGCACCGGATTCCGTCGAATTCTCCGGCGGACTGCTAAGTGTCGCGCCTCAAACTTCCTGATCCTACTGCCCGCGTCCTCGCCCCACCCTCAAATTGCCTTCGGGTAGAATTGTCGGGCCTGCTGCGGGTGGGCGGCCGGGTGCAGGATCGTGTCGGCGTTCGCCCGCGGGTGGGCGGCGTTGTACGCCTCCTTCATCCGCGCGGTCGTCAGGTGCGTGTACACCTGGGTCGTGCTCAGGCTCTGGTGCCCGAGCAGCTCCTGCACGCTCCGCAGGTCCGCCCCGTTGTTCAGCAGGTGCGTCGCGAAGCTGTGCCGCAGCGTGTGCGGGCTGATGCCCGGGTCCAGCCCGGCCATCACGAGGTACTTGTCCAGCTTCCGCCGCACGCTCCGGGTGCTCAGCGGTTCCCCGTGCTTGTTCAGGAACACCCGCGTCGCGTACGCCCCGGCGCACCGCGGCTCGGCCCCACGCATCTCGAAGTACCGCTGGATCGCCTTGATCGCCTGGCTGCCGATCGGGGTCAGCCGGTCCTTCCGGCCCTTGCCGCGGACCCGCAGCACGCCCTCGACCAGGTCCAGGTCCTGGGTCTCGAGCTCGACCAGCTCGCTCACCCGGATCCCGCTGCTGTACAGCACCTCGAGCATCGCCCGGTCCCGGGCGGCCAGCAGGTCGCCCTCGCCCGGCGAGTCGAGCAGCTTCTGCACCTGCTCCAGGTCCAGGCACTTCGGCAGCCGCTTGTCCTGCTTCGGGGTGCGGATGGCGATCATCGGGCTGGCCGACACGAGCCCGCGGCGGATCAGGAACTTGTAGAAGCTCCGGAGCGTCGCCAGCTTCCGGGCGGTCGTGCTCTTCGTGTAGTTCTGGGCGTACAGGTACGCCAGGAACTCGCGGACGACCGTCGGCTCGCACTTGAGCTTCCGCTCGTCGACCTGGCCCGGCGTCAGCTTGACGGCCGGCGGCAGGTTGCCGACCGGTTGCCCGATCTCGCCGCCGAGGAACGCGCCGAACTGCTGCAGGTCGGCCCCGTAGCTCTTGACCGTGTAGTCGCTGAAGTGCCTTTCGAACTTCAGGTAGTCGAGGAACTGCCGCACGAGCGGGGTGAACTCCCGGTCCTGCGGGGTGGCCGGCTTGTGGCCGGTGTGCCGGTGGCCGGGCGCGGCCGTCGCGGAGATCGGAAGAGCAC
>JAQGHJ010000730.1 GCA_028288905.1 Phycisphaerales bacterium
GCCCCAGGGCGGCGGCGGCCGCGGGCATGTCCGGGAAGGCGGCGGTCGCGGGGTCTTGGGCGATCAAGGTCCCGCCGGCGTCCACGATCGCCCGGCTGCCGACCGCCCCGTCCGTCCCCATCCCGGACAGCACCACGCCCACGGCCCGACGGCCGTGGGCCCGGGCGACGGAGCCGAACATCAGGTCGGCCGACGGCCGCACGAAGTTCAGTCGCGGCGCGTCGACCAGCCGCAGGGTGCGGTCCGCCGTCAGGTGCATGCCGGCCGGGCAGACGTGGACGGTGGCCGGCTCGAGCGGGTCCCCGTCCTGCGCCTCCTTCACGGCCAGCGTCGTCACCCCGCCCAACAGGTGGACCAGGAAGTTCGGCCTGTGGGCGGACCGGTGCAGCGCCACGAGGACGGCCGCGGCGAACCCGGCCGGGAGCGACGGCAGCATTCGCGCGAGCGCCTCGTACCCGCCGGCCGAGCCCGCGACGGCGACGACGAAGTGACCGGCGGACGGCCCGGACCGGCCGGTCGGGGCCGCGAACGGCGTCGGCGTCGCCAGACTCGTCGGGGTCGAAGGGCGCGTCCCTGATGCCGCCCGTGCGTCGTCCACCGTCGCGTCTCCCCTCGTGGTGGAACAGGCCCCTTGAAAATCCGGAACCGACCGGCGCGGGCCGACCGCGTGTCGGCCGAACCGAGGGGGATCCCACCCGCGCGGCGGAGTGTCACCGTCGGCGGCGGTCGACGCAAGGCCGCATCCGGCCCGCGTTCGCCGGACGGACGGTCCTAAGTGCTACCAGCCGTCACCAACGCCCCGGAGTCCGCCGCGGGCACAACGGCGACGCCGGAAGCGCGACGAGCCGACCCCTTTCCCTTCGCGACATGCCCGCCGCTGACCCTCGCCCGTCGGATTCGGATGCCCCGTTTCGGGCAACACCCGCCTTTCCGCCTCGAACGCATGAAATCCTGGGTAACGCTCTTCGACTTGGGCGACGCATCAGCACCCGGAGTGGCTCCGAAAGATCCGTTATAAGAGAACAGCTATAAGGAAACACTGCCGTACTTTCAAGCCGTGACGCATTCGTAAATGTTCGTTGTGCCGTGACTTGCGGATCCCCGCCGCCCCGATCGGGGCTACCCGGTTCGTGTCCGTCGTGCCGTTTCGGCCTCCTCGCCATGATGTGCCCATCGCATCGGACGACGAGCGGGACGACCGCCGCGGCCGACGCCGAGGACGCCGACACGGAGACACGACCATGGCCCGCACGACGACGACCGCCGCCAAGATGACGACGACCGCCGCCGCCTTCGACACGCTCGAGAGCCGGCAGATGTTCAGCGCCGCCGCCCCGGCGGTCGTCGGATACCTGCCCGACTACCAGATCGACCACCTCAAGACGAACGTCAACGCCGCCACGCTCGACAAGGTGAACTGGGCCGCCCTGACCCGGGTGAACTACTTCTCGGTCGTCCCGGACGCGACCACGGGTGCCCTGCCGGGGACGACGGCGGCCGACGGGACGGTGATCCCGGCCGTCACCAGCAGCGGGCACAACTTGACCGAACTGCGGCAGGTCGTGTCGCAGGCCCACGCCCACGGCGTGAAGGTCAGCATCGTGGTCGGCGGGGCCGGGCTGGACGACTCGCTCACGACGATCATCGGGGACGCCGACCTGCGGGCGAACTTCGCCGACAGCGTCCGCGCCTTCGCGGCCGACTACGGGGTGGACGGGGTTGACCTCGACTGGGAGCTGCAGCACCCGACCGTCGGGCAGATCAACGACTACGGGAGCCTGATCCACGCCGTCCGGACCGAGACGGCCGGGCTGGACCTGTCGGCGGCCGTGTACGCGACGAAGCTGTCGATCGCGACGGACGCCGACCCGCACGGCGACCTGTGGACGAACTTCGAGTGGCAGCTGCCGACGTCGGCCCTGGCGGACCTGGATCACGTCGGGGTGATGGATTACGACCTGGACTACGCGAACCACGCGGAGATCGGGCAGGCGAAGGCGAACATGGACAACTGGGCCGGGTACCTGGCCGCCAACGGCGAGTCGGCCGGCAAGCTGCTGTTCGGCGTCCCGTTCTACGGCAAGGCCGGGTACGGGTGGGACGACGGGCAGAACGACGAGCAGTCGTACGCCAAGCTGATCGACTCGTACAACGCCGGGCACTCGACGGCCGCGACGACGGCCGGCAACGACGTGTCCGCGGCGTACGCCGGCAAGCTCGGCGGCACCACCCGCACGTGGTACTTCGACGGCGTCGACCGGGTGCAGGCCAAGACGCAGTACGCGATCGACCACGGGTTCGGCGGCGTGATGGCCTGGGACCTCGGGCAGGACCACCTGGCCGGCGGGACCGGGTCGGCCGACCCGTACTCGCTGCTGGCGGCGATCGGGCGGACCGTGTCGGCCAACGCCGGGACGACGACCACCGTCCCGCCGTCCGTGCCCCCCGCGGTCCCCCCGACCGTGCCGCCGGTCGTTTCCCCGACGGTGCCGCCGACCGTCCCGCCGACGACGCCGACCGTCGCCAAGCTGACCGGGACCGCGATCGGCACGACCGGGTCGTGGGCGAACGCCGGGAATACTCGGGACAAGGCCGTCGACGGGAACCTGAACACGTACTTCGACGCCGCGACGCCGGGCACGGCGAGCAACCCGGTGTGGGTCGGGCTGGACCTCGGGTCGGCTAAGCACGTGACGCAGATCAAGTTCGCCAGCCGGAGCGGGTACGAGTGGCGGATGGCCGGCGGGGTGTTTCAGGCGAGCACCACGGCCGACTTCTCGGCCGGCACCGTCGACCTGTTCACGGTTGGGAACACCGGCCCGGTCAGCTCGACCGCCCTGACGACGGCGAACGTGACGGCGGCCGGGAACTACCGGTACGTCCGGTACCTGGCCCCGGCCCAGGCGTACGGGAACATCGCCGAGCTGCAGGTGTTCGGCACCACCCCGGCAGTCACCCAGGCGGCGGCGGCGACGAACAACACGTCGCTGTTCTCGACGACCCGGATCGGGAGCGACGACGCGTCGGAGCTGGTGGACGCGGCGGCGGCGTGAGGGGCGGGGAGGCGGACGGACGTCCGTCGCGAACCGCGCCAAGGGGTCGCCGAGATCGGAGGGTGGCCGATGCGGGCGTCCGACGCGGGTGGGCGGCCGGTCAGCTTCACGGATGTCATCCTGAGCGCAGCGAAGGACCCCTCGTCCACCGCGCGGCCGGGCCAGCGGTTGAGGGAGGGTGAAATGTGAAAGGGTGGCCTTGCTGCCGGTGCTCGGCGGCAGGCCACCCTCTCACATTTCACTACCCTGGGAACGCCGATCCGGCCGCGCGGTGGACGAGGGGGCCTTCGCTCCGCTCAGGATGACATCCGTGAGGATATCCATATGGCAATGCTTCGAGCCAAGGGATCGGTTCCCCTCGGCCTCGCCCGTCAGTCCTCGTCCCGCCCGGCCAGCAGCACGCCGACCGCCACCGCGCCGGCGGCGGCTATTGCGGCGGTCGCTAGCGGGTTCCGGCGGGCGATGTTGTAGAAGCTGACCTGCTGCACGTGCCGGTCGCGGTTCACGTCCCCCTCGGCCTGGTGGAACCCGCGGCTCTCGTGCAGCGACTCGTTCGAGTGGTCGGCCGGGCGGTCGGCCAGTTGTTGGCCGGGCATCACGGTCGCCATCAGCCAGTCGGTGGCGGACGGGAAGTGCTGCCCGAGGAACGCCATCAGCCGCCCCCCGCCGCCGACGTACAGTTCCCGCCCGCCGTACACGGCCGCGTGCAGGATCTGGTCGGCCACCAGGTCGACGGCGTACACCGGGCTCGGGAGCGTGGCGTCCTGGTCCGTGTTGTTCTTGGCGTGCCGGGCGAACGGCGTGTTGATGGCGGCCGGCTTGACCAGCGTTACGCTGATCGGGAGCTTCGCCTCCAGCACCTCGTCCCGCAGGGCGTCGGTGAACCCCATGACGGCATGCTTGCTCGACGCGTACATGCCCTGGATCGGCACCGAGACGTCCGACACCTCAGACCCGAGGTTGATCAGCGCCCCGCCGCCGGCCACCTTCAGGTACGCGACGCCGAGCCGCGACCCGTTCACGATGCCCCAGAAGTTCGTCTCGAACAGCCGGCGATCGTCGGCGACGTCGGTGTCGAGGATGCGGCTGAACAATCCGACGCCGGCGTTGTTCACCCAGGTGTCGATGCGGCCGAACTCTTCCACGGCGGTCCGCGCCAGCCGGCGCACATCATCGGGATCGCCGACGTCGCACTG
>JAQGHJ010000735.1 GCA_028288905.1 Phycisphaerales bacterium
GGCGGACGTCGTCCCGCACGCCGGACACCGGACCTCGAACGCTGCCGAACCGGCCATGCCGTTCCTCGGATTGAGATCGCCCCGCCGGGACGCTTCAGCCATCGGGGCCCCCCCCCGCCCCCCCCCCACGCCCTTCCCCGCCCGTGCGGCGGGGAGAAACCACTGTAGGCGACCGCGGCCGCCCATAACATACCCGAGCCTTGCCGGAAGCCGACATCCCGCGCCGACCCTCCGCCACCGGACGCTCCCCCGACCCGCCGGTCGGTTGACCCGCCGGCCCGGTCGGCGGTACGCTATTCGCGACCGAACCGCGGGCGTAACTCAGTGGTAGAGTGTCAGCCTTCCAAGCTGAACGTCGAGGGTTCGAATCCCTTCGCCCGCTCTTGATGACCGCCGCTGACAGCGAGTGTCAGCGGCGGTTTTTCATTGTCCCCAGCGGCATCTACGCATGGACGGTCGGCAGCTGCCGCAGCGGTGATGTTCACGACCCTCTTGTCAGCCGTTGCCAAGAAATGCCTCGCGTTACCGGCGGGCGGTAGAAGCGTTGGTACAAGCGATCGGGTGGGTGCCGGAGCTCCGTCGGTGCCCGTGGCCCGCGAGCGAACCGAGTCGCCCGTCGTTGGCCCAAGCGACAACTCCGGCAGCACGTCTAACGCGCCCGCCACGTCCAAGAGGCGCGGGTCGGTGTATACGTTGGCTGTGAGGTCCGGCCGGGAGTGCCGCATGGCGGCCTGCGCGGTTCGGAGCGAGACGCCCCCCTTGCTCAGGTGCGTACCAAAGGTGGTCCGCATCGCGTGGACGTCGACCGTCCGCCCGCGGTCGTCGCGCTTCGGAATCCCGGCCGCGACCAGGTCGCGGTCCAGGATTCGGATGAGCCCCGTCGGCACGTCGAACACGGGTTCGGAAGCCGGGTTCCGATCGGACCTGCCCCGACCAAACTTCATGCGGGTGGCGGCGCGTTGCTCGCCGGCCCGGTCGCTCAGCCACGACCGCAGGTCCGCGGCGAGGTCGGGACGGAGCGGGATCTCCGACCCCTGGCGGTTCTTCTCGTCCGCGACGGCCAACACGACGTACGGCCGCTCTGGATTGAGGTCGAGTTGTCCTACCGTCAGTGACGCCAACTCCCCCTTCCGAAGCCCTGTCAGGACCAATGCCTTGTAGACCAGGGCACGCTCGCGGCCGCGGCGTTCAAGCTCCGCGACGAAGTCCGGTCGTTTCGATAGCACCAGGCGAGCACGCTCGACAGCCATAGCGAGCGTGGCGTAGTCCAACGGCACCCGCCGCCAGTTGGCCCGTTTGGGTCGACTCGGGTCCGGTTCGACCTTCTCCGCCGTACGGCCGAACTCGGCGAGGGGGCGTTGTCGAGCGACCGCGAGTAGCCGGACCAATTCATCATCTGTTAGCGACCGTCGGGTTCGCCGCCGCCCGGCACGTTCATCGGCCTTGGCGACCCGCTCGAACGGGTTGACGATTAACCGGTCGTTCTCGCAGCACCAGTTCGCGAATCCCACGACGGCCGACAAATGCGTGTTGACCGTGCGGGCGCTCATCCCCTCCTGTTGTCTCCTGGCGAGCCACCCTTCCAGGGCGTCGCCCCGAAGGTCGGAAAGCTGCACGAACCGGCACTCCCGACAAACCCTTGTCAGCAATCGCCTGACGTTCGCTACGTGCAGTCGGCTCGCCTTCCGTCCGAGGGCGAGGAGGTAGGCGGCCGCGTGTTCGTCGGTCGCAGTGGACGCGTGGTTGGCCACCGCGTCCTGGGCGACCGTCAGAACCTTCGCCTTCACGAGCTGCGCGCGGTCCGTCAGGCCTCTGAGCACGGCCGACGCCGCGTCCTTCATCCGGCAGCCGGTGCCGACCGTCCGGACGACGCCCGCGCCGTCCCGGTACTTGGCCACGTGCGTCGCGCTCTCCAACACGATCCGGTCGGTCCCGTCCCGCCCGACCGTCACCTTCGCCGTCCGCTTGCGACCCTTTCGGTCGGTCCAGCGGGCGTGCCGCTCACCGCCGCGGGTGAACAACTCCGCCCCGGCCGGCAGCGGCTTCGTGTACGTGACTCGATAGATCGCACCCATGGTTCACTACTCCCGCTGACGACGACTGCTGACGATCCCGAAGTGCGCGGCGAGCGCGTCCGCCAGGTCCAGCCGGAGCGACTGCTCGCCCCGCATGAACTTGGCCAGCGCCTGCCGCTTGAGCCCCGTGTCCCGCTCGACCTGCCGGAGCGATTTGGCCTCCCGCAACGCCTCCCGCAGCAGCTCGGTCATCGTTCCCGCCGACGATTCCGCACGCCGTCCCATGTGGTAATAGATATTACCTGTGGTGCCGCTCGACTTCAATCGTCCCCCGGATGAGGGGGGACGCCCTTATGGTCCCTTATGGGATATGGGACGCCCGTGTCACCCGTCATGGCACCGGAATGTCACCCGTACAGGTGACACGGGCGTCACCCGTCGTCGGCGGCACCCACCGGGCGAACGCGGTACGCGGAAACGCCGCGGTTCAGCCCGCCGCGGTACGTCCGGACCAGCAGCTTCTGCCGCAGCAGCCCGGCCACGGCCCGCACCACCGAGCGCCGGCTGACGCCGGCCCGCCGGGCGAGGTCGGCGTGCGACGTCCGGGCCGTGCCGTCCCGCGTGTCCCGGTACAGCACCAGCCAGACCAGCGCCTCGGCCCGCGGGAGCGTTCCGGCCGTCCGGTCGACGAACGCATTCAGCACTGCGAACCGTTGGCGGTCTCTCCGCGGCGGGCCGCGGTCTGCCGACGCGCGAACGTCCCGCCCGCCGCCGCCCGCCCGCCGCCAGTCCCCCCCATCGGCGGCAGCACCTCACCCGGCGGGATGATCGGCGGCCGGACCCCGCTGTCGCCCGTGGTCATGCGTCCTCCTCCCCCGCCGCCGCCGCCGCCGCCGGAGTGCGGTCCCACAGGCCCGCCAGGGTGGACGACAGCTTCCGCCGCCGGCCCGCGGCCACCGGGTCGGCCGCCGCCGCGGCTGCCGTGAACTGCTGCCGCCGGCGGTCGAACGACAGCCGCAGGTCCAGCGCCTCCCCGTTCCGGGCCTTCAGGTGCTTGAGCACGATCGCGTCCTCGACGGCGTCCGGGTCCGGGGCCAGGATGAACGCGTCGTCCGCCCCGAACTCCAGCTCGGACGACTCCCGGAAGCTGGCCAGGTTCAGCCCCTCCCCGGCGTAGCTGTTGCGGCCCTGCCCGTCCTTCGACCGCCCGACGGCCGACACGACGACGACCGCCGTCCCGGCGTCGGCGAACCGCCGCAGGTGGCTCATGCAGGCGTCGACCGACCCCCGCCGGTCGGCGTGCTGGCCGGGCGGCGCGATCCGCTGGATGTAGGCCAGCACGACCAGGTCCGCCCCGACCGCGTCCGCCGCGGCCGCGACGTTCCCGAGGTCGAACGGCGGGCGGACGAACGCCAGCCGATCGGCGACGTCCGCCAACGTGGCGATGCCGCGGTCGACCCGGTCGGCGTGCGCCGCGCCGAGCCGGCGGTACCGGATGTCGGTCAGGTCGATCCCGGAGAGACGGGCCAGCTGCCGGTCCAGCAGCACCCCCGGCGGCATCTCGGTGTTGCACACGAGGATCCTAAGCGCCGGCGTCAGCCGCAGGGCGTCGACGACGCACTGCATCGTGAACGCCGTCTTGCCGGCCCCCGGTGCCCCGCCCAGCAGGGTGACGAGCCCCGGCCCGACCTCGATCCGGGCGAGCGGGCCGGTGCCGAGTGGGTACAGGGTCGGCGGCCGGCCGGACAGCACGTCGTCCCGCCACCCGTCCATCGCGTCGGCGGCGGTCACGAAGTTGGCGGCGCTCACGTGGCACCGCCTTCCGGCCCGGCGGTCATCGCCAGTTCAGCAGGCGTTCCGGGCGCGGCGGCCGGTGAAGACCACCCCTCCCGCACCCCGCAGTCGACCTGCCGGCGGGCGTCCGCCGGCGTCAGCCCGCAATCCAGCGCCGGGTCGGTCAGCAGGGCGTGGGCGAGGGCCGGCGGGCACCCGAGCTCGGCCAGGTTGCGGGCGGCGGCGTACAGCCGGCGGTGCCGCCCCGCCGTCGGGTCGG
>JAQGHJ010000747.1 GCA_028288905.1 Phycisphaerales bacterium
ACAGCGGTGCGAAGTCGGCCGGCGGCGGGATGCGGCCGCGACGGACTAGGTGCCCGACCGCGACCGACCCGACGGCCAGCCCGACGCCCAGCGGCGGGAACGACACCTGCGTCCCGAGCACCATCCCGACCGGGTTCAGGTGCAGCCGGCGGGCGACGTACAGGGCGATCACCGCGTGCAGCCCGTACGTCGGCAGGCACCCGACGAACGCCCCGATCGCCAAGCTGCCGGCCATCGTCGTCCGGCTCGCCCCCTCCGGGGCGTCGTCCCGGACCTGCCGCCACGCGACCCGCGGGTCGAGCCAGGCGAGCAGCCGCCGCCAGGCCGGAGTGGCGTCCCGCGGGCACGTCAGGCGGTTGGCGGGCAACGGTCCAGCCGGCAACGGGTCGGCCGCGCGGGCCGGGCCGACGGGCAGCAGGGCCCGCCCGACCAGCCGGGCGTGCATGCCGAACGCTCGGACTGAGTCGCGCCACGGGCGGAAGTGGCTGACCCGCCGGGTCCCCTCGAAGTACGTACACCTTACCGGGACCTCCGCCACTCGCAGCCCGGCCCACCCGGCCCGGACGATCACCTCCGTCTCGAACCCGTACCGCCGGGCCTTGGCGGCGAACAAGGCGGCGGCCGCCAGCGGGTACACGCGGAGCCCGCACTGGCTGTCGGACACCCGCAGCCCGCACTCCATCCGGACGAGCAGGTTCGACGCCCGGCGGCCGAGCCGGCTGCGGAACGGGTAGTCGGCCGCCGTCGCGTCCCGGGTCCCGAGCACGAAGGCGGCCGGGTCGGCGGCGGCGGCGGCGAGGGCGGCCGGCACGTCGGCCGGGTCGAGCTGCCCGTCCGTGTCGATCGTCACGGCGTGCGTGTGCCCGAGCGACCGGGCCAGGTCGAACCCGGTCCGCATCGCCGCCGCCTTCCCGCGGTTGCGGGGGTGGGCGACGGCCCGCGAGGCGTGGCCACGCGGCCAGGTCAGCCAGTCGGCCAGCACGGCCGCCGTTTCGTCGGTACTGCCGTCGTCCACGACCACCACCGGCACGCCCAGCGCGTCGACCCGCCGGAGCACGCCGGCCAGCGTGCCGGCGTTGTTGTACGTCGGGGCGACCACGACCGGGGAGAACGTCATGCGGGGTTGAAAGGGTGCGGGAATCGGCCGGAGGTGGAGCGGTGAGAACAGGGTTCGTGTCCGGGTGGCACGCGCAAACAAGAAGTTTGCCCATGCCACCCGCACACCGCCGTATGTCGTTCAACGGGGCCGAAGGTGCCGCCCGCTCCCCCCACCACGCGGGGAGCCGGCCCGGCAGTATACTCTGTTGTCCCGTGCGACGGCCCTCACCGATCCTCTACCGCGCCGCCCGGGTCGGCAGCCGGTTCGCCCACGCCTGCACGATAAACCTGCGGGTGCTGCGGCCGGACGTGCCGGCCCGGGCGGGCGGGTACGTTCTCGCCTGCACGCACCTGAGCCACCTGGAGCCGATCCTGGTGGCGACGATCGTCCCCCGCCCGATCGACTACATGGCCCGGTCGGAGTTCTTCCGCCCCCGCCCGCTCGCGTGGGCGCTGCGGGCGATGGGGGCGTTCCGGGTCGTCCGGCACGGCGTCCCGGTCGAGGGCATCCGGACGGCGCTCGCCCGGCTGGCGGCCGGGCGGGTGGTGGGGATCTTCCCCGAGGGCGGGGTGGCCCGCGGCCGCCATTCGGCCTGCCTCGGCGGGCCGATCAAGCTCGGGGTCGCCATGGTCGCCTGCCGGGCCGGGGTGCCGGTCGTCCCGTGCGTGGTGCTCGGGACGCACGAGCTGAACCGGGTCGGGCCGTGGCTGCCGTACAAGCGGGCCAAGGCGTGGGTGGCGTTCGGCGACCCGATCCCGCCGGTCGACCCCGGCCCCACCCGGGCGACCCGCCGGGCCGCCTACGCCGAGGTCGGTCGGCGGGTGCGGGCGAGCATGGTCGACTTGTACGCCGACCTTTGTGCGACGTACGGGTTAGAGGGCCAGGCCGGGGAGACGTACGCGGAGCCGGGGACGGCGTCCGAACCCAAACCGCCCGCGATTGGGACGGGTGCCCCGAGCGTCGACCAAGTGCCTCCCTCTCCCCCCGGGAGAGGGCGGGGTTGAGGGGGGCGGGTAGGTCGAGCGGGCATGGTCGTGCGAACTTCCGAACTCCATCTGACCCGTTCGCGTCGCACCGCCTCCTCCCACGCCGCATGAGCGACCTCGCGTACACCCTCATCCGCGCCGCGTGCTACCCGCCGGTCTGGGCCGCGACGGCCCCGCTCGTGCTGCACCGGGACCGGGTGCCGGCAACCGGGCCGGTGCTGCTCGCTCCGACCCACCTGAGCCCGTACGACGTCCCGTGCCTGATGGCGGTCAGCCCCCGGCACCTGGACTTCCTGAGCGTGGTCGAGTTCGAGCGGAAGCCGTTCGTCGGGCGGCTATTTCGGGCGGCGAACTGCGTGTTCCTCGACCGCGGGCGGCAGGACCCGCGGGCCGTCCGGGCGGCGGTGGACCGGCTGGCGGCCGGGCGGGTGGTCGTCGTGTTCCCCGAGGGCCGCATCCGCCCGTGGGCCGCGTCGGCCGTTCACGGCAAGCCGTTCCCGCCGGGCGTGGTGAGCGTCGCCCGGCTCGGCAAGGCCTCCGTCGTCCCGTGCGTTGCGCTGGGGACCGGCGCGCTCGGCCGGCCGGCCGCCTGGCTCCCGCTGCGGCGGACCCGGTACGGCGTCATCTTCGGCGAACCGCTCGCCCACCGGCCCGACCTGGACGCCCGCGCGGCCGACGCCGAGTTGGCCGCCCGGCTGGCGGCCGCGTACGTCGCCCTGTACCGCGAGCTGCGGGCCGCCCTGCCGGCCGGCACGGTACCCTCGGACCCGGAAGGTTGAGCCCCTCGTGCACTTCAGATGTGTTAATGGAGTCGAACGGGTCTGTCCGTGACACGGGCTTCCAGCCCGTGCGGAATGGCCCGAGCATTGGACGCTCCGCCACCGGCTCGCTCTGGTTTTTAGGCTGGGCACGCACGGGCTGGAAGCCCGTGTCACGGACGGGCGCGTTCGGCAACCGCTCGGACACATGCGTGAGATTTTGACAAAGGAGACGGACGTGAAGCGAGCACCGAACCAAGCACCCGCCCTCTGGCCCGCCGCTGTCGTGCTCCTAGCAACGCTCGGCGCGGCCGCGGCGTCGGCGCGTGGCCAGGGCGCGTCGCCCGCGACGTCACCTTCCGCCGCACCCGCCCTGCCCCGTGACGACTTCGCTGCCGGCACCCGGGCGGCCTCGCTCTACCTTGGGTACGACAGGACGTTCGTCGGCGACCCGCAGGCCGGTTTCGCCGCGGTCGGGCTGGGGTACTACTTCCGGGACGGCATGTCGCTGACGGCCGAGGCCCGGACGTACGGGTTCGACCAGGACGCCGGGTCCGACGCGGCGCTGTTCGAGCTGGACCTGATGTTCCGCCACCACGTCGTCCGGGGCGACGGGTGGAGCCTGTACTTGGACCTCGGAGCCGGCGTCACCCAGGCCACCCGGGCCGTCCCGACTGGCGGGACGCACTTCAACTTCATCGAGGAGGCCGGCGCCGGGGCGACGCTCCGGCTGGCCGACGGCGTCCACCTGTTCGGCGGGGCCCGATACTGGCACCTGAGCAACGCCCGGATCGACGGGGTGGACAAGAACCCGGCCCTCAATGGGGTCGGGGCGTACGTCGGGGTGATGTGGACGTTTTGAGCGGAGGGGAAGTAGGCGGTAGGCAGAGGGTAGAATGGGATTCGGGATCGTGAATGCGTGCTCGTGGCGGTTCGCGCAGTGACGACAATTCCGCGTCACGTCCGATCCACGTCCGACAATCAACGCTCGACCTTCGACCCTCGATTCCCCTGTCCGCTCCGAACCCCTACCCCCCGGTCCGGTCGC
>JAQGHJ010000750.1 GCA_028288905.1 Phycisphaerales bacterium
CGGACGAGGGGTTCTTCGCTCCGCTCAGGATGACATGCGCTCACGTGGCGCGGCGGGAGGCGAGGCACGACTGGCTGCCCAACGCAAAGGCCCACGGACCGTCGGTCCGTGGGCCTCGCGAAATCCCTCGCTCGCCGGGGCGCGGTGCCCGGCGGGCCGCGTCAGTGCCGCGGCTCCTTCGTCACCTCGAAGATCGCCTGGGTCTTGATGACCAGCTGGCTCTCGTCGAACAGGTGGAAGCTCTGGACGAGCAGCTCGTGGCTGCGGCACTCGATGTCGAGCACGCTCAGGTACCCGCCGCCGTCGCCGGCGAATTGGCCCTCGGCGCTCATCAGCTCCCGCTTGGCCGCGTACGTGCTGATCTCGTGCCGGGTCGCATCGTACAGCGTCTGAGTGAGCTGCTCTTCCTGCGTGCTGATCATGTACCGGACGTTCGGCCCGACCGTCGTCTCGTGGTACCGCTCGCCGCGGCACTGGAGCGACTGGATCAGGTTCCGGTCCGGCAGCTGCTCGTTGCCGGTCACGATCACCTCGACGAGCGACGTCTTAGTGTTGGGGGCGACGAACGTGACGACGTGCCCGCCCTCGACGAGCCAGATGTCCGCCTCGTACGCCCGGCGGACCATCTGCTCGCTGCCGAGAATCTTGAACAGCTCCGGGTGCAGGGCGCGCTGGTACAGGTGGAGGCTCAGGCCCCCGGAACGACGTTGCTTGGTGCGGTTGTTGGTTGCCATAGCGTCCGTGCTCTTTCTCGGGAAGGTCTTCGCCTCCCCAAACAAAGAGGGTGAGCGGCTGGTTGGGCCGCTGCGCCTCTGCCCTTGCTGATTCGGTGGACCGCAGGAGGAGGCCCTTGGAGGGCCGAATTGTGCGTTACCGCCATTAGACCAAGCATCCGTGCCGGACCTAACGCCTGCAGTCGATACTGTTCGCAACTCGCGAACAACGAACGGCGGCATTATAGGAGTGGGTCATCCGATGGGTAGGAAATAATTCACCCCCGGCCCATCACGTCGCCAAGCACGTCACGACGATCAGATCGTAAGCCGCGTGAGATCCCGCGGTTACGCCGAAGCCCCTCAGTGCGTACAGCAGGCCGAAATACCCCCCGGCGGCCGCGCGAAACAAAAAGGTCGTGGGACGGAACTGCTCACCCGGACTCAAGTAATGGTACGAGCTGAACAGAACAGCAGACCCTAGCAAAGAACATGCTACAGCGACTGGGTTGGGAAGCCCCGCGACGTCCTTCAGGATAACAGTTAGAACCGTTACGCCCAGCAGCCGGAAGACCAGCTCTTCATAGATGCCGGCCCCCAAGCACTTGGCGATTAGCGATACGTGGTCGCCGGCGGCCAACTGCACGTACCGGCTGGAGACCCACCCGAGCACAACGAGCGGCACCGCCCACCCGACCGCCTCGCCGGCCATGCACAGCACGGTGGACGGCCGCACCCGCCACCCGTCGTTCCGCCACAGGTGCGCCCCGAGCAGCATCGCGACGAGCACGAACGCCGGGAAGTGCCGGGCCGTCCGGCCGAGCAGCGCGAGCGTCTGCTCGATCAGGAGGAACGCGACGATGTTCCCGGCGTGTCGCGGCGTGCCGCCGGGCGTCGTCGGCTGGCCGATCCACCCCAGCGCGTACGCCTCGTACGCGAGCACGAACGGCAGGAGGAAGACGAGGCTCGCCCACGGCCGCTCGGACGCGGCAAGATAGCCGAGCCGGTTACGGGCGGCGGGCACGTTGGGTGGGACGTCCGGCTTCGGGACGGCGGCCCGGACCGGCGGTTGGCGGGAGGTGCGGCGGGGCATGGAGCGTGTGGGTCAAACGGGACCGGCCGCTCGGTTGCCTTCCCGTGGCACGGGTTTTCAACCCGTGCGGAGTGGCAGGGGAGCCGACGTACACCGACTTCGCTGAGCCCGCCCCTCTGGCCGTCCGTCCGCACGGGTTGAAAACCCGTGCCACGAAAGAAGGCCGCTCAGCCCCCAGCTGCGGCCCCGCCCACCTCCCGGGCCTTATCGCGCCCGCGCGACCGGGGCCGGGTGCGGGTCGCGCATCCCCTCGGCCGCGTCTTGGCACAGCCGGGTGATCTGGACAGCCTTGTTCCCCCGGAACTGCCCAACCTGGGCCAGGAATTTGTTCTTCCCCTCGACCTGCACGAGCACGTCGTTCCCGACCGGCTTGTCCGTCGTGATCACGTCGCCCGGCTGCAACGCCATCAGCTCGTTCAGCGTCATCGTCGTCCCGGCCAGCAGGGCCCGGACCTCGACCGGGGCGTTGCTCACGTTCCGGTTCAGCTTCCGCACGTGCTCGTCCTGGTTCCCCTTCCGCTGGTAGCTGAACCAGTTCTGCTGGTTCAACAGTCCGATCACCGGCTCGATCACGTTGTACGGGATGCACAGGCTCATCGTGCCGGCCCGGTTCCCCATCTTCAGCTCGAACCCGACGACCACCACCGTCTCGTTCGGCGGGACGATCAGCACCAGCTGCGGGTTGCTCTCGTAGTCGCTCACCGCGAACGCGACCGGGGTCAGGTTCGTCCACGCCTCGCTGAGGTGGTGCATCGCCCGGTCGGTGATCCGCTGGACGAGCCGCTGCTCGATCTGCGTCAGCGGCCGCTGCGGGATGAACAGGTCGGCGTTGCTCCCGCCGAGCAGCCGGTCGATGATCGGGTAGACGATCAGCGGGCTGATCTCCAGGCACATCTGCCCGTCGAGCGTCGGGGCGGCCGGCCCGGGCTGGGCAGCCGGGTCCGCGGGTTTGGGAGTGGCTTTGTCCGCCCCGGCCTTGCCCGCGCCGGGCCGGTCGGCCTTGACGAGGTTGAAGCAGGTCGGGTTCGGCAGCGAGTGGATGAACTCGGAGTACGTCAGCTGCTCGATGTGGGCGACCGTCACCTCGACGATCGTTCGCAGGTATCCGCTGAGGGCGGCCCCGAAGTTCCGCCCGAACCCCTCGTGCAGGGCCTCCAGGGCCCGCATCTGGTCTTTGCTGACGCGCTCCGGCCGTTTGAAGTCGTAGACCTGCACTTCGGCCGTCGTCGTGCCGATGCCGGATCCGCCCCCGCCGCCGCCTCCCCCGCCGCCGGTCGAGAACACCTGCGACGCCGGCCCCGCCCCCGCCGCCGGGGCGGTGTCGACCGCGGCCAACAAGGCGTCGACCTCGGATTGATCCAGTACGTCGGGCATCGGACGCGGCCTCCCTGCCGCCGGCGCGGGTCCATCCCCCGCGTTCCACAATTATCGGACCGCTCGGCCGGAAATCTACCGGCCGACTTCGCCGCCTCGCGGCCCGCCGCCCGCCGAACCCGTTCCGGCCACTCGGCTTACCTGCTCTACACGCCGCCCGCCGGCCTTGGGTTCGTTCCGCCGCAACGATTTCGTCCGCTGTTTTGCTCGAAAAGCGTTGAACACGCCAGAGTCGCAGCACGATAGCTGCAATTCCAATCACGGCGTTAAAAATAGCGATGAGTCCGTTGTTAACCCTACGTTTTTGAGCGGCCGGCACTGTCCATTTGCCTTTGGCAGCGACTCGACCGTCACGCGGGCCGGTCGCGGCCGAGATGGGAGCCCGTGTTGCGTCCGGCCCGCGGGCAGAACCTCAAGGCGCCTCGTGCCGCCACACCGCCGGCGAATTTCGGTCCGAGCGGGGGATGGCCCGGCGGCACCTTGCCAGCGGGTCGGCAATCTCGTCCGATGTGCGGCCATGGCCGCCCGCCCCGACGCCGCCCCGACGCAACTCGTCCCGCCGCCGGCCGAAACGGTGGAGCCGCCTCGGGCCGTCCATACGAGCAATTTCCCGGACTTGCTCCGTCAACTCAACGTGTCGCTGGTCGTCACCACGTACCAGGCTGGCAAGGTCGTGCTGATCCGCGCCGAGGGCGACCACCTCAACGCCCACTTCCGCCCGTTCGAGCGGCCGATGGGGATGGCGTACGACAAAGGCCGGCTCGTGATCGGGGCCGGCATGCAGGTGTGGGAGTTCTTCGACGTCCCGGCCGTCGCCCCCAAGGCCGAACCCGTCGGCCGTCACGACGCCTGCTTCCTGCCCCGCCGGTGCCACTTCACCGGCGACGTCGACGTCCACGAGATCGCCCTCGACGCCGCCGGCGAGGCGTGGTTCGTCAACACCCGCTTTTCCTGCCTCTGCACGCTGGACCTGCACAGCAGTTTCGTCCCCCGCTGGCGGCCGCCGTTCGTCTCCGCGCTGGCCGCCGAGGACCGGTGCCACCTTAACGGGTTGGCCATGGTCGGCGGCCGGCCGCGGTACGTGACCGCGCTCGGGCAGACCGACGCGGCCGGCGGGTGGCGGGCGAACAAGGCCGCCGGCGGGCTGCTCATGGACGTGACGACCGACGAGGTGCTGCTGCGCGGCCTGTCGATGCCGCACTCGCCCCGCTGGCGGGACGGCACGCTCTGGCTGCAGGAGAGCGGCGACGGCAGCGTCGGTCGGGTCGACCTGGACGCCCGCTCGTACACCAAGATCTGCCAGCTCCCCGGGTTCACCCGCGGGATGGACTTCGCCGGCCCGGTCGCGTTCGTCGGGCTGTCGCAGGTCCGCGAGTCGGCCACGTTCAGTGGGCTGCCGATTACACGGCGGCTGTCCGAGCGGGTGTGCGGGGTGTACGCCGTCCACGTCGACACCGGCGAGGTGTTGGCGTTCCTGCACTTCACCGGCGGGGTGCAGGAGGTGTTCGCCGTGCAGGTGCTGCCGGACACGACGTACCCGGAGATGCTCGTCGAGTCGACGGACCTCGTGCGGCACGCCTACGTGCTGCCGGACGCGGCGCTGGCGGACGTCGCGCGTCCCTGTCCGGCAGTCCCGGCCGAGCCGTGGGCCGACGGGCCGAGCCCCTGATTGCGGGCGCATGTCGCGGACGAGGGGCGCTGCCGGCAACCCCAGCCAGCCGCCGGACCTACCCATGTTTTATTCTTGAGGCGGCGGTCTGAACCGG
>JAQGHJ010000073.1 GCA_028288905.1 Phycisphaerales bacterium
CTGGACCTTCAGGGTGCCGCGCCGCAGGTACTCGCGGTTGACGTCGGTGATCTCGAGCTCGCCGCGGGGCGAGGGCTTGAGGTTCTGCGCGATCTCGACTACGGAGGCGTCGTAAAAATACAGGCCGGTGACGGCCCAGTTGCTCTTGGGCTGCTTGGGCTTTTCCTCGATCGACAAGGCCTTGAACTGCTTGTCGAACTCGACGACGCCGTACCGCTCCGGGTCCTTCACCTGGTACGCGAACACGCGTGAGCCGGCCGTCAGCTTGGCCGAGTCCTCGAGCATCTCCGTCAGGTCGTGGCCGTAAAAGATGTTGTCGCCGAGGATCAGGCAGACGGGCGAGCTGCCAATGAACTCGGCCCCGAGCACGAACGCCTGGGCGATGCCGTTCGGCTGCGCCTGTTCCTTGTACTCGATCCGCATCCCGAGCTGCGACCCGTCCCCGAACAGGTCGCGGATGCGGGGCAGGTCCCGCGGGGTGCTGATGATGAGCACCTCCCGGATGCCGGCCAACATGAGCACCGACAGCGGGTAGTAGATCGTCGGCTTGTCGTACACCGGCAGCAACTGCTTGCTGATGCACTTCGTGAGCGGGTAGAGCCGGGTGCCGGCCCCGCCGGCCAAAAGGATGCCCTTCATCGCCAGAGTCTCCCGCGGAGCGTGGTGTCGGAATCGGGTGCCCGCCGGTCGTTATCGGCTCTTCGAGCGGGCGACAACAGGTGCCTTGCCCGCGGTCGGGTGTCCGGCCGTCTCGGAAGACGGTCGGCCGTCGACGTCGGGCGGCCGACGGGCCGCACAGTGATACCGGAAGGGTGATTCGTTCACCACCCGACCGACACGGCGGGTTAGGGCGATTCCCGGTCCGGTGTGGCGGATTCGTGGTGCGGGTTTCGGCCTGCACCGTTGCTGCAGGCCGAAGCCCGCACCACAACATGGACGCCTCGATACTCAGTGTCGGAAATTGCTCTCGCCGCGGTTCGGTCCTCACCATCGCTGGCGAAACGAAAAAAGGGGTGCCGCCCTCCGGCGCACCCCAGCCCCGTTCTCTTTCGATTGGACCTGCCCTGACGGCCGTGCCGCGCGGGCTGCCCTACTTACCGGGCTGCGTCGCCGGCCCCTTCTCCAGAATCTGCTCGCCCTGGGCCGCCTTGATCTTGCTCTGCTCGATCAATTGTTGGCCGCCGGTTTCGTCGCCCTGCGCCTTGAGCTGCTGGCCGTGACCCTTCATCGTCTCGGCCTCCTTGACCATAGCCTTGCCCTTTTGGGCGTCCGATTTCGGCGCGGTCGTCGCCGTCGTGGCGTTCGCGTCGTCGTGGCTGGAGCAGCCGGTGGTGGCCACGGACAACATGCCTGCGAACGCGGCGACGGACGCCGCGCGAACGATTGTGCGGAACATCGTGATCCTCCTTCGGTGTTCGGGACGGGCGGCCGGCCGACGCCGGGAGCGGGGGCGGCCGCGGCGGGCGGGCACATCAGGGCTTCATTTTCCGGCCGGAATCGATCAAGGCTCGGCCCTCGGCCTCCTTGGCCCGGCCGTTGGCGACCATTCGATCGCCGCCGTCGTTGTCGCCCTGCCGCTTGGCCTCTTCGCCCCGGGCCTCCATGGCCTTGCCGTCCTGCACCATCAACTCGCCCCGCTTGATCATCAGGCCGGCCTGCTCTTGCTTGTTGGCGTTTTCGATCGTCCGCTCGCCCTCTGTCTTATTCGCGCAACCGACGGTGGCGGCCGCCCCGCCGGCCAAGGCGACCATCACGCACGTCCGCAGAATCCTCGTCGACATGTCCGTGCTCCTTCCGTTCCCGCGGGCACGCTGAGGCGGCCGGTCGCCCGGCTCACGCCGAGCCCGCGTTGGGATGGTAGGCGGCGGCCGCAAATTGCTGTGAGATGAAACCGGGCTCACCCGCACAAGGTGAGCTAGCAAATGCTTCGCCGCCGGCCGGCGTCAGGCGACGACGGCCAGGCTGCGGAGCGACTTGGGAGCGGCGAACGTCACGTCCTCCTCGACCAAGGTCCGCGTCTCGACCGTCCCGTCGAACTCGTTGCCGAGCCGGTCGAGCAACCCCTGGACGAGCCGCTCCGGGGCGCTCGCCCCGGCCGTCACGAACACGCCGGCGGCCCCGTCGAGCCACGCGGGGTCGAGCTGGGCGGCGTCGTCGATCAAGTACGCCCGCTTGCCGAGCTGCTGGGCCGTGTCGACGAGCCGCTGCGAGTTGGAGCTGTTGCGGCTGCCGACCACGAGCACCACGTCGGCGTCGCCGGACAGCTGGTTCACCGCGCTCTGGCGGTTCGTGGTCGCGTAGCAGATGTCCTCGCGGGGCGGGGCCTTGATGTTCGGCAGCTTCCGCACCAACGCCGCGATCAGCCGCTGGGCGTCCCACACGCTCAGGGTCGTCTGGGTGACGTAGGCGACGCGGTCCGGGTCGGGGACCTCCAGCGCCTCGATGTCGGCCTCCGACTCGACGACGGTAATCTGGCCCGGGGCCTCGCCGACGGTGCCGACGGCCTCGTCGTGAGCCTTGTGCCCGACGAACACGATCGAGTACCCGTCCTTGGCGAACCGCAGCACCTCCAGGTGCACCTTGGTGACGAGCGGGCAGGTGGCGTCGATCACCGTCAGGTCGCGCTCCTC
>JAQGHJ010000184.1 GCA_028288905.1 Phycisphaerales bacterium
GCCGGTACAGGTCGACGAGCCGGACGACCGCCCGCACGTCCCGCTGCAGGACGGCCACGTTGTTGCTGACGAACGCCAGCGGGTTGTTGATCTCGTGCGCCACCCCCGCCACCATCTGCCCGAGACCGACCATCTTCTCCGATTGCACCAGATGCGTCTGGGCCTTAGTGAGCTGCTCCATGGCGGCCCGCTCGGCGGCGACGACCCGCTCCAGCTCGGCGTTCGCCCACGCCAGCCCGTCGTTGGCCGCCTGGAGCGCGCGGTTCCGCTCCTCGGTCGCCCGCTGGGCGACGACCCGGTCGGTCACGTCCCAGAAGATGCCCTGCACGCCGGCCACCCGCCCGTCCGGCCCGCGGACCGGGGTCTTCGTGACCTGGACGTACAGCCGGTCGCCGGCCGGCGTGACGTGCTCCTCGACCGTGTCGACGGCCACCCCGCCGCGGGCGACGGTGAGGTCGTCGTGCCGGTACCGGGCGGCGAGCTCCGGGGCGAAGAAGTCGAAGTCGGTCTTGCCGACGATCTGGTCGGCCGGGCGGCCGATCGCGGCGCAGAAGTGGCGGTTGGCGAACGTGAACCGCCCGGTCAGGTCCTTGCGGAAGATGTTCTGGGGGACGTTCTCGACGAGCGAGTGGTAGACGGCCTCGGCCCGCCCGAGCCGGACGACGGTCTCGCGGTTCGCCAGGTCGAGCCGGTGGAGCCGGGACGCGGTCCAGGCGGTCAGCCCGACGAACACGACGATCGTCGTCAGGGTGTAGAGCAGGACGGCCAGCTCCGGCCCGGCCCCGCCGCGGCGGACGACGGCCAGGGCGACGAACCCGACGGCCGCCGGGACGAGCACGGCCGCCGGCAGCATGCGGCGGGCGACGACGCCGCCGACCGAGTCGCTGAGCAGGGCGGACAGCGGCGGGTGGGCTGGGCGGGCCGCCAGCACGCCCAGCGCCAGCGCGTAGAACCCGACCGCGCTGCTCAACGCCATCGCGAGCGACCCGTTCATCTGGTACAGCGGGGCCAGGTTGTACGCGTACCCGAGCAGGGCGAGCAGGGACAGGGCGAGCGCCCCGACGGCCAGCCACGGGGCCAGTCGCCCGCCGCCGGCCCGGCGGTCGACCCCGAGCAGGGCGAGCCCGGACAGGGCGAAGGCGGCGGCGGCGTTCGGCGGGATGATGCTGCCGTTCAGCCGGCCGGCGAACAGCAGCCCGTCGACCCGGGCCGGAGACCCGAACGCCGCGAGCAGTTGAATCGCTCCGACTGCCGTGACCAGTCCGGCCAGCACGTCCGCCCCCGCCCGGCGGCCGCGGGGAACCGGGATCGGGCCGAGCAGGAACACGGCCGCCGCAGCCAGCAGGAAAGTGACCGCCCCGCAAGGGTTCATCGGGATCCGTGCCGGGTGCCCCAGCGTCCGCAGCGGCTCAATATCGGCCGCCCACCCGACCAATCCGGCCACGGCGATGACCGCCACCAGCCCGGCCGCCAGCCGCCCGAGCACCAGGTGGACCCGGGCCGTCTCCCGCGCGACCGACGGCGGGTGCGGAACGGCGGGGTCGCCGGACGCCGCGCCCGGTTCGGGCGACGGCGTGACGGGCTCGACGGCGGTGGCAGCGGCGCTGGACATGGTGTCTTCGCTTCGAACGGAGGCGCGGCATCCCGCTGCGACGGCACGGAGGTGTAACCGTCCCGTTTTAGCGGCGGCCCGCAGGGCCGGGCAGCCAACGGGGTCAGGGGCCCAGCAGGCCGGCGCGACCCGTCAGATTCGTCAGGCGTATTGCTGCCCTCATCGTACCCGCGCCAGTTCCCGTCCGCGCCGGATGAACCCGCACTGCCCCGCGCCAGCGACCCCCGCTCACCACCCGGGGCGGACGCGGGCTCGCGCCCCCTCTGTCCCGGTGCGTAACGAACCCCAACACGACGTGATCACCTCAGACTCGTTGGTCGCAAAAGATGCACCCGCGACCCCGGACCCCCGGCCCACCACCGACGCCCCCGCGTATACTTCTCCGCCATCCTTCCCAGACCCCGAAGCATTACCCGGAGCCGTCGCATGGCCGTCGCCCGCCCCGCCTGCTGGCCCGCGTTCGGACCCGAGCCGCTAGAGGCCCGTCGGCTGTTCGCCGTCGACGTCGTCCCGGGGTTCGCGGCGGCCGCGTTCGCGACGGGGCTCGACCGCCCGACCGCGGTCGCCGTCGCGCCGGACGGCCGGCTGTTCGTGACCGAGCAGGGCGGGGACCTGCGGGTGGTCGGGCTGGACGGCGTCGTCGCCGCCGCCCCGGTCGTGTCGCTCACCGTCGACGACCGGGGCGAGCGGGGGCTGCTCGGCGTCACCCTCGACCCGGCGTTCGCCGACTACGGGTACGTCTACCTGTACTACACGGTCCCCGAGCGGATTCTCGACGAGCCGGCCGGCGTCGCCCCCGTCCACAACCGCGTCAGCCGGTTCACGGCGAGCGGCGACGTGGCCGTCGCCGGGAGCGAGAAGGTGCTGCTCGACCAGCCGGCCCTGGGGACCGCGACGAACCACAACGGCGG
>JAQGHJ010000767.1 GCA_028288905.1 Phycisphaerales bacterium
GGCGGACGCGCGGGCAGACTTGGACGGGCGGCGGGCAGCCGCCGCGGCGTCGCGGCCGGGGGCGGGTCCGCCCGCACCGCCGCCGGCGATCGACCGGCTGTTCGAGGTCGTGTCTGCGGCCGCGGCGGCCGAAGGGGGCGTGGTCGGCCGCCAAGGCCTTGCGGAGCAGGCCAGCGTCCGCGGGACGTCGGCGGCGTTCGTCGCGGTGACCGCGGTCGAGCTGGGGCTGATGGGCTTGGCGTTCCGGGCGATCCTGCTGTACGCGTCGCAGCGGCGGCGGGCGGAAGAAGCTCTGGAGCGTGCCCGCCGCGCCGCCGAGGACGACCGTGCCGCCGCCGAGGCGGCAAGGGCGGCGGCCGAGGACGCGAACCGAGCCAAGGACCGGGTTCTGACCACGGTCAGCCACGACCTGCGGACCCCGCTCGGGAGCATCCTGTTGTGGACGCAGGTGGCCGGTCGCCAGACGGTCGAGCCTCAGGTACGGGAGGCGTTGGACGCGATCGCCCGATCGGCGACGGACCAATCCCGGCTGGTGGACGATCTGCTCGACGCCGCCCGGGCCGCCCGCGGCACGCTCCGCGTCGAGTGGGCGCCGCTCGACCTGCCCGACGTTGTCCGCCGCGGGTGCGAGGCGGTCCGCTCGGCGGCCGAGGCGAAACCGGTCGAACTGAACATCGACGTGTCGGACGGCGGGGCCGTGGATGGCGGGGCGACGAACGGCGGGGTGGCGGAGGGCGAGCCGCCGGCGGCCGGTCACACGTTCGGCGACGCGTTTCGGCTCGGGCAGGTCGTCTGGAACCTGGTCGGCAACGCGGTGAAGTTCACCCCGCCCGGTGGCCGGGTCGAAGTGCGGCTGTCCCGGCGGGAGGCGGGGTGGCTGCTGACCGTCCACGACACCGGCCCCGGCATCCCGCCGGCGGACGTGCCGCGGCTGTTCGACCCGTTCTACCAAGCCGACCGGCCGAACATGCCGAAGGCCGGCGGCATCGGCATGGGCCTCGCAATCGTCAAGCGGATCGTGGCACTGCACGGTGGAACGGTCGAAGTTCTCGGTGGTGACGGGCAGGGGGCGACGTTCGCCGTGGCGATTCCGGACGCGGGGCCGCCAGCGGGATGACACGCCATCCTCCCGCCTTCACCTTGTCGGGGATAGTGTGGCCGTCGGATCATGGGGACGGGCTTTTTGGCCGGTCCGTTCCACGCGACTGATCAACCCGTCTAGCCGGACGATCGCTATGAACTGGAGGCCCGACCGCTCAACCGTCACGCTCGACGGTAAATGCTCTTTCGGGAGTCGCGCTCCCAGTCGCTCGCTTGTTTAAGAACGCTTCGACCGGCGGATCAGACGCGGGGCAAGCGTTCGCGACATGTCGCCCCGCGGTCAGTGCCCGACCCGCGCCTTCGGGTCCACCTGCGTCTCACCGTCCTCGGTCAGGACGTCCCCCTGCACGTTGGCTGACGCCTCAAGGTAGAGCCGCCCGCCGAGGTTGCGGGCGTACTTGCCGACCACGCCGCTGACGATCACCTTCGCCCCGTCCTTGACGATCAGGTCGCCGGTCACGCTGCCGTACACGTGGACCCGGCCGCCGTGCAGGACGGTCAGGTTGCCGTAGATCGTGCCGCGGCAGTAGAACTTCGACCCCTTGATGGCCGTCACGTTCCCGTCGATCGTCCCCCACAGGGTGTACGGCTGCTCGATCGTGAGGTCGCCGGTGATCTGGCCGCGTTCTTCTCTGGCTTGCATGGTGTGTAGTTAGGGGTGTCGGTGCGGTCGCGATGCCGGACGGTCCTGTTCGCCAGTTACGGGTCGGCTTGAAACTCATGCCGGGGCGGCCGGGGCGAGTTTGAACCCCAAGCGGGACGGGCCGCCTTTGCTAGCGATCAGATCGTCAGGAGACGATCGCGATGTCCTTCTGGTTCGTCGTCACCTCGACGTTGATGTCGGCCTCGCCGAGGGCGTACCGCAGCCCGCGGCCGCTCTTGAACTGCACCGTCAGCAACAGCAGCAGGGCGAGCGCCGGCATGCCGACGTACCGGCCCCAGAACCAGACGGCGTTCGGCCAGATCGCGGCGGGCTCACCGGCCTTGGCCGCGGGGTCGAACTTTTTGGCGTAGTCCCGCTTCAACTCGGCGTACGTGTACGTGGCCCCGGGCCACTTGAACGCCGGCTGCTCGGACACGCCGGCCGGCGACCCGGCGACGGCGTAGTCCCCGCTCTGAATTAGGAACGTCTGCCACGGCACCAGAAGCACGACCAACAGCACGCCCCAGATGAACGCCCCGGTCACGCTCGACACCCCGATCAGCCGGCCGACGAGCATGATCGTCACGAGCAACAGCATCACGACCGCCATTACGATGCTTAAAGCGACCGCCCCGAACGTGGTCAGCGGGATGACGTAGCGGACGAGCATCTCCACGTCCCGGCCCGTCGCGGGGGCGACCGGCTGGGTCACGAGCGTCGACGGCTGGGTGGCCGCCGCGTCGGCGACGGCGGCGGGCTGGGTGGCAGGGTCGGCGGCGGCGGGCGGTGCCATCACGGTCGAACTCGCGACGGGCGCGGTACCCAGACGAACCACGCCGAACCGGGCGAGGAAGAACGACGCGAGCTGGAGCAGGATCATCACCAGCAACAGGAGGAACAGGAGGTTCTTCGCCCGGCGGGCGGTCATCAGGGCGTCGGCGTAGTCGGCCGCGACGGCCAACGGGGTGGATGATCGCATCATGGGCGGGCGTCTCCTTCGGGGGTGGTCGATCCGCCCCATTCGTATCCCAAACCGCAGGGCCGTGCAATTCGCGACCGGCTGATGTCGTCCCGCCCGACGGAGGCGGACGGGCCGCCGGCGATCCGAAACGCCCGGTGTTTCGCGGACGCGACCAGTGTGGCTTCGGCCGCCGCCGGCGCGGTACGATGGCGGGCATGACGGCCGACGCGACGCTCGCCTACCACACCCCGACGGCCGACCGCCGGCCACCGGCCCGCGGGTGGCTCGCAACGGCACTGCTGGCCGGGGGGCTGGGGCTGGTCTTCCTGGCGGGGTGCTTCCTGATAGGCGTGATGTCCGTCGTCAGCCCGGGCGGGTTCGGCCTCCGGAGCGCCCCCGACCGGTTGACCGTCCACCAAGGAATCCTGGTGGCCGTCCTTTACTTCTGTGCCGGCATCTGCCTCGTGACCGGGCTGGTTGTGCTGGCGGTTGCGAGCCGGACGTTGCTCCGCCTCGCCCGCTCTTGAAACGCCCTTGCTGCCGATGGCTTGTCCCCGCCGACCCGCGGTCGGCAGACCGGAACTCGCTGCCCCTCCACCTCCCATGGCCGTCACCTACGACACGTTCGAGCGGTACCGGCAGAAGGGGCTCGACGCCCGGCGGGCCGGGCAGTGGGAGTCGGCCCGGGTTTACCTGCTGGAGGCGGCGCGGACGATGCTCGAGCTGAGCAAATCCGCCAGCGGGCCGGAGCTGACGCAGGCCCGCCGCGAGATGAGCCAGAAGCTGCTCGACCTGGCCAAGGACTGCGAGCGAGCCAAGGCCGAGAACCGGCGGGCCAACCAGCCCGCCCGCCGCGGCGGCACCGGCGGCGGGGCGTCGAGGGAGAACGCCGGGTCCGGCGGCGGCGGCGGAGGGGGAGACGACGGCGAGACCGACGCCAGCCAGTGGGTGGTGAAGGACAAGTCGACCCTCCGGTTCGCGGACGTCGCCGGGCTCGAGTCGGTGAAGCAGGACATCAAGCTCAAGCTCGTCTACCCGTTCGAGCACCCGGAGTTGGCGGCCAAGTTCGGCATCCGGGCCGGCGGCGGGGTGCTCATGTACGGCCCGCCCGGGACCGGCAAGACGATGCTGGCCAAGGCGACGGCCGGCGAGATCGACGCGACGTTCTTCCTCATCAGCGCCGGCGACGTGCTCAGCAAGTGGGTCGGCGAGGCCGAGCAGAACATCAAGAAGCTCTTCGCCGCCGCGGCCAACGAGGAGCGGAGCATCATCTTCATCGACGAGATCGAGGCGCTCGTCCCCGCCCGGCGGGACGAGGGCGGCAGCAGCGTGATGCAGCGGGTCGTCCCGCAGATTTTGCAGGGCGTGGAGGGGTTCGACCGCAAGAGCGGCCGGGCGATGCTGCTGATGGGGGCGACAAACGTCCCGTGGCAACTCGACCCGGCCATGCTCCGGCCCGGGCGGTTTGACGAGAAGGTTTACATCCCGCTGCCGGACTTGCCGGCGCGGAGGAAGATGCTCGACATCTACCTAGGCAAGCGGCCGGTCGACCCGGCCGTCGACCTAGACTCCCTGGCGACAAAGCTGAACGGCTACAGCGGGGCCGACATCAAGTACGTGTGCGACCGGGCCGCCGTCATCCCGTTCCTGGCCAGCGTGGCGGCGGGGGCCGAAAGCCCGATCACCGGTGAGATTTTGGAAGAGGCGATCCGGGAGGCCCCGAAGTCGGTCACGCCGGAGATGATCCGGCGTTTCGAGGAGTGGGGGCGGGGTTCGGGGACGGGGTGAGGACGGCTTAGTCTGCCCCATTACGTGCCGCCGCGAGCACCCGGCGTGGGACTGTCGCTCTGGGCCGCACCCGCCGCCTCGAACAGATAAGCCGCCCCGCCGTGCCCGTCGAATTTGTCGAGGAGCCTGCCCGCTGCCCGGGCCGGGGCGAGCAGTCCGGGCAGATACCGTTCGTGCCCGGGCATGTAGGCGATGACCACCCAATATCGCCGGCCGGCCAGTTCGCCGCCGGCTTGTGGAAAGGCCGGCAGCCACCGCGGCGCGGGCCCGCCCGCCACGTCCGGCCGGCCCGCCGGTGGCCAGTAGCACAGGAACTGGAACGGGTTGGGATTGCAGTAGATCACGTCGCCCGGCTGGTACCTCGCCGCGACGAACTCGACGGCAGGCCGGACGTGGGCCCGCGTCCGCGGAACGATGAGGGAGTAGGCGCACGACGCGGCCGGCACCGCGAGCAGGACGCCTAGCGCCACCACCGCCCGCCGCGGGCCGACGGCGGCGAGCCGGACGGCAACCGCCCCGAACCCGATGCCGGCCAGCAGCAGCACACCGGGGACGAGGAACGTCGTGAGCCGCTTGCCGTCGAACGGGTAGCGGTGGACGCAGGCGGCGGCGACCGCAACGCCGACCGGTAGCCACAGGGCACCCAGCACTTGCCACCGCCGGCCGCGGGCCAGCGCCACGGTCCCGATGACGACCAGCGGCAGCACCACCGGCCCGAGCGGCTCGCAGGCGGATTGGCACAGATCGTACAGGTGCAGCGCCAGCCACTTCGCGAACGCCAACGGCCGGGTCAGGTCGGCGAAGTGCTCCGCCCAGAACTCCTCCAGCTCGGCTGACTGTTGGTGCCGCGCGACCGTGACGTAAAGGACGAGGAATGACGCCGCGACCAGCAGGTTGCACGCGGCAAAGATCAGGACGCCTCGCAGCAGCCGGCGGCCGGCGGCGGGATCGACCGCTGCCGGCCGCACGACGGCCGGCAGCAGGGCGAGGCTCAGCCCGGCGAACGCGAACACCGCCGGAAACGAGAACCAGACCAGCCCGGCGGCGGCGCCGCCCGTCTGGGTCAGCCGGACCGATGCGGACGTCCGGCCGGCACCAGCGAGCGCCGTCGCGGTCAGGACGAGTGCCACCAGCGCGTCGCCGCCGTACGGCTTCACTTCGGAGGCCCGCCAGATCAGGCGGTCGGACAGCGCGAACAGGCCGACCGTCGCCAGCACCGCATAATTAGCCGCCGGCCGCCCCGGCCCGGCCGCCGCCAACGCTCGGGCGACCCGGGCGATCAGCAGGAGCGACGCCAAACCCGCGGCGAGCGGCAGCAGACGCAAACCGAGCTCCGACGCCCCCCACGCCCAAGCGGCCGCCCGCTCGACGAGCAGGAACAGCGGCGGGGCGGCCTGGTGGTGCGCCAGCCGGCCCATCAGCTCGGACGCCGTCTTGTCCCGAAGGTTCAGGACAAGGAACGACTCGTCCTCCCAGAACGAACGGCGGGACAGGTACTGTGCGACCCGCGCCACCACCCCGGCCAACATCAGGGCGAGCAAGGTGAGGCGGCATTCGCGGTCGGTGGTGCCGGCGGCGGGCTGGTACGTGGACACCGCGTCGAGGAACGAAGCTGGCTCGGCAATTTTTGGATGCGTGGCGGGGGCTGCAGGCCCGGCAAGGGTGGCGGGGGCAGGTAGGTGCACGGGGCCGCAGCGTAACCGGCCGCTCGTTCGGCGGACAGGCGAACCAAACCGCCCGCACCCCGCTATAATCCTGACCCAGATGTCCGACGCCCTCCGCGACCAGCTCCAGCACACGTTCGGCCTCGACGACTTCCGCCCCGCCCAGCGCGAGGTGATCGAGGACGTGCTCGTCGGCAAGGACGTTCTGTGCGTCATGCCGACCGGGGCCGGCAAGAGCCTGTGCTACCAGTTCCCGGCTGCCACGCGGGAGGGGCTGACGGTCGTCGTTTCCCCGCTCATCTCGCTGATGGAGGACCAAGTCCGCCAGCTCCGGGACGAGGGGATTCCGGCCTGCCTGCTGAACAGCACGGTCCCGCCGGGGACGAAGAGGGAGGTCTACGCCCAGCTTCGCGCGGGGTACAACGGGCTGCTGTACGTCGCCCCCGAGCGGTTCGCGCACGAGGACTTCCTAGAGTTGCTCAACGAGGTGAAGCCGGCGTTGTTCGCCGTGGACGAGGCCCACTGTGTCAGCATGTGGGGCCACGACTTCCGGCCGGAGTACATGCGGCTCCGCGAGTTCCGCGAGCGGATCGGGTCGCCGCCGTGCATCGCGCTGACGGCGACCGCGACCGAGGACGTCCGCGAAGAGATCATGACGAACCTGGGGCTGGTCGACCCCACCGTGGTGGTGACGGGGTTCGACCGGCCGAACCTCAGCTACCAGTGCCGCAGCGTCCGCCCGGGGCTGAAGGTGGCGGAACTGGGCGACATCCTGCGGCAGGAGCCGGGCAGCGCGATCATCTACTGCTCGACCCGCAAGAACGTCGACGAGGTGACGGCCAACCTGTCGAAGGACCTGACGGACCGGTCGGTGTTCGCGTACCACGCCGGCATGGACCTGGCCGCCCGGTCGGCGAACCAGGAGCGGTTCATGAATACGCCGCGGGCGATCGCGGTGGCGACGAACGCGTTCGGCATGGGGATCAACAAGCCGGACATCCGGCTCGTCGCCCACTACAACATCCCGGGGAACATCGAGGGGTACTACCAGGAGGCCGGCCGAGCCGGCCGCGACGGCCGGCCGAGCCGGTGCATCGTCCTCTTCAGCTACCCCGATCGGAAGATCCACGAGTTCCTGATCGACAAGACCGGAGACGACAACCCGGACGCGAACCAGACCGCCCTGGAGACACTCAAGGCCCACGCCCACCAGAAGCTCGAGCGGATGGTCCGGTACTGCCAGCAGCAGCGGT
>JAQGHJ010000791.1 GCA_028288905.1 Phycisphaerales bacterium
CGGACGAGATTGCGGATCTGTCGGCCGTTGAGCCCGGGGGCGGCCAACGCTGCAACGTCGCCTTCGGTTAATCGCACGTTGGCCGCCCGGAGCATCGCGGCCCAGATGTCTGCCCGGGTGGCTGGGCCGAGGTCCGGGTACTCCAGCCGCAGCATGACCCGGCTGCGGATCGCGTAGTCCAGCGTGTCGGGCCGGTTCGTCGTCAGGAACAGCAGCCCCTCGTAGTAATCCAGCATCCGCAGGAAGATTCCGACGATCGCCGATCGCTCCAAGTCGTCGCCCCGCTGGCTCAGGAAGATTTCGCACTCGTCGAACTGCAGGACCGCCTGCCACCGGACGACCCGTGCAAAGATTGCCCCGAGATTGCGCTCGATCACCTCGACTGTCGTCCCCAGCTCGCCGAACTCCAGCACGTACAGTGGCCGCCGGGCCATCTCGGCGTACACCTCGGCCGTCAGGGTCTTCCCGACGCCCGGATTGCCGCTCGCGAGAATGACGATCCCGCCGTGCTTACCACGGATCAGGTCGCCGAACAGCTGGTCCGTGGGCGTGGAGAACAGGGTCCCGAGCACGGCCCGCATCTTCTCCGGCAGGAACAGCCGGGACAGGGCGGTCTCGTCGTACTCGTACGGCACTAGGTCGTCGACATCCGCGTACACGTACGCCTTGAGGTCGAGGCTGAATACCCGGACGACCGGCAGCCGGCTCGTTCCTTCGGCGGCCATCGCGCGGGACCGGCCGAAGTATCCGTACTCGCCTCGGTCCTCTACGCCGAGCGTCGGCTCGACGACTGCCCGCCTAGGCACCTCCGGCGTCCCGAGCGGCCGTTCGCTCAACCCGGACCCGAACCAGAACCGCGACTGGGGCTCGACCACGTTCCCCCGAACCCAAACCTGCGTACCCGCCTCCGCCGCCGTCCGCTCGGCGCGAACCAGTCGCAGGTTGTGGTCGGCGGCCGGCAGTTGCAGCCGTCGCAGTCCGAACCGCTCGATCACTTCGAGGACCGTTCGCTCCCGCGGCTCCCCACGCTCGTCGACGAACAAGGCGGGGTCCACGTGCCACGTCAACTGATGGGTGCGGTCGACCAGGCCGAGGGTCGCCTGAAGGTATACGACCTTGGCCAATTTACTTTCGTCTTCCTGGAACGCCGCCTGGAGGACGACCGGATACCACCGCCCGTTCCACGTGAACTCCGCCGACGGGTGCTGGCGCCCGAGCATGGCGAACGCCGACCCGAACTCAATCGGGTTGCCGACGCGCAGCCGGTAGACCGTGTCCCGGTCCAAGCTTTCGCGCACGCCGTGAATGTGCAATGCGAGCACCGCCCGTTGGTTCGCCTTGAGTTTCGGGTCCTCCAGCAGCGCGCGAAGGAACACCATCGGGTAGTCGTCGAGCTCGACCCGCTGCATCCCGGACGGGACGGCGTCGACGAGCTGCCGCACCTCGGCCAGCTGCTCGTCCGAGAGTGCGGCCCGGTCTCGGGCCGACTCCAAGAGACTTTTATAGACTGCGAGTTTCGCCACTACTTGATCCCCGGTCCCGTAACCCCGTTTCAGACCCGTACCCAGTCCGCCCCTCACGCCGTCGCGGCAACGGCGGCCGGAGGTGTCGGCACCAGCTTCGGCCCCAGGTACTCGGCCGTGTAGCTCCCCTTCGCCGTCGCCACCTGCTCCGGCGTGCCGGCGGCCACCACGGTGCCGCCGCCGTCGCCGCCCTCGGGGCCCATGTCGATAATCCAGTCGGCGCACTTGATCACGTCCAAGTTGTGCTCGATCACCAGCACCGTGTTCCCGAGGTCGGCCAGCCGATCGAGCACGTTCAATAGGTTCTGGATGTCGGCGAAGTGCAGCCCGGTCGTCGGCTCGTCGAGCACGTACAGCGTGTGACCGGTCGGGTTCTTTCCCAACTCGCTCGCCAGCTTCACGCGTTGGGCCTCACCGCCGGAGAGCTGCGTGCTCGGCTGGCCGAGCTTCACGTACCCGAGGCCGACGTCGTTCAGGGCCTTGAGCATCCGGTAGATGCCCGGGATGTTCTCGAAGAACGTCGCCGCCTCCTCGCACGTCAGGTCCAGCACCTGCGCAATCGTCTTGCCGCGGTAGTGGATCTGGAGCGTCTCGGCGTTGTACCTCGCCCCGTGGCACACTTCGCACGGCACCTCGACGTCGGGCAGGAAGTGCATCTCGATCGTCTTGATGCCCTGGCCCTGGCACGCCTCGCACCGGCCGCCCTTGACGTTGAAGCTGAACCGCCCGGCCTCGTACCCGCGGAGCTTGCTCTCGCGGGTCATCGTGAACACCTTGCGGACCTCGTCGAACATGCCGGTGTAGGTGGCCGGGTTGCTCCGCGGGGTCCGGCCGATCGGGCTCTGGTCGATCTCGATTACCTTGTCGACCCGCGAGATGCCGGCGATCGACCTGTACTCCGCCGCCTTTACCTTCGACGCGTATATCTTCCGCTTCAGGGCTGGCAGCAGGGTCTGATTAATCAGCGTGCTCTTGCCGCTCCCGCTCACGCCCGTGACGCACACCAGCCCGTTCAGCGGGATGCGGGCGTCGACGTCCTTCAGGTTGTTCCCGCGGCAGCCCTTGATCTCGATGCACGCCTTGTCCGGGTCGACCGGCCGGCGGCGGTGGGGAACGGGGATCGACTTCTCGCCGGTGATGTACTGGATCGTCACGCTGCCGGACTGGCTCAGGACGGCCGGCATCGGGCCGGCGGCCACGAGGTTGCCGCCGTGGCTGCCGGCGCCGGGGCCGATGTCGATCAGGTGGTCGGCCGCGCGGATGCAGTCCTCGTCGTGCTCGACCATGAGCACCGTGTTCCCCAGGTCCCGTAGGCGGAGCAGCGTGCGGATCAGCCGGGTGTTGTCCCGCTGGTGCAGCCCGATCGTCGGCTCGTCGAGCACGTAGCAGACGCCGACGAGCCCGGACCCCACCTGTGTGGCGAGCCGGATGCGTTGGGCCTCGCCGCCGCTGAGGCTTCCGGTCTTGCGGTCGAGCGTGAGGTACCCGAGCCCGACGTCGACCATGAACCCGAGCCGGGCGGCGATCTCGCGGACGATCGGCTCGGCGATGGCCGTGCCCTCGGCCGACAGGTTGAGGTGCTCGAAGAACCGCTTGGCCTTGGCGACCGTCATCCGGGTGACGTCGTCGATGCTGTACCCGGGTAGGGTGGGGGCGACGGCTAGCACGGCGGGCATGGCCGCTACGGCCTTGCCCCCGCCGCGCGCCGGGGGGTCGAGCGGCACCTCGCCGTAGTCCCGCCCGTCGACCGCGGGGTCGCCGGCCGACTCGTCGTCTCCCTCCGCTTCCGCGGCCTTCGCCTTCTTCGTCGCCCGCTTCTTCTTCGTCGCCTTCTCGGGCATCTCGTCGGCCGACGTCGCCTTGGTCTTGCCGGCCTTCTTCACCTTGCCCTTGGCGGCGTCCTTCGGGGCCTCGATCGCGGCGTTCGCGTCGCGCGGCGGGACGGCAGGGCCTTCCCCGGCGCCGACGTCGTCCGGGATCCGTTCGTCCGTGTCGACCGCGTACTGGGCCGCGTCGTGCGGGACGCCGCTCGTCGTCGGGCCGCACGCGGCCGGCGGGGCGTCGAGCGGCGTCGTCGTGTGCAGCCGGACGGCCAGCGCGTCCCGCTTCAGCCGCTTGCCGCAGCACGTCTTGCACGGCTGCTCGCTCATGTACGAGTGCAGCCGGTGCTTGACCCACTCGCTCTCGGTGTTCTCGAACCGCCGCTGGAGGTTGGGGATCACGCCTTCGAACCACGCCCCGGTGCCGGCGTCCCCCTTCTTCTCCGTGCCGAACATCAGGATGTCGCGGACCTTTTTCGGAAAGTCCTTCAGCGGCCCGGTGTAATTGACGCCGAACGCGCGGCAGAACTCGCGGAGCACCCGCGCGTAGTAGACGTTCATCCGCTTGCCGTTCTTCCGCCACGCCTCGATCCCGCCCTTCTCCAGAGAGACGGACTCATCGGCGGTGATCAGGTCCGGGTCAAATTCGAACGTCGTCCCGAGCCCGTGGCAGTCGGGGCAAGCGCCGTGCGGACTGTTGAAGCTGAACAGCCGCGGCTCCAACTCCGGCAGCGAC
>JAQGHJ010000839.1 GCA_028288905.1 Phycisphaerales bacterium
GTTCCTCATGCAGATGTACATCGACTACCTGCGGAGCGAGCGGGCGACGATGATGGAGAACAACATCCGGTTCCAGCAGATCGGCCGGCTCGACAACCTGCCGGACCCGGTGCTCCGCGAGGTCGAGCAGACGCTGGCCGAGACGAAGGACAACACCGGGCTGACGCTCGTGCTCGCGCTCAACTACGGCAGCCGGGCCGAGATCGTCGACGCCGTGCAGGCGATCGCCCGGGACGTGAAGGAGGGCCGGCTCAAGCCGGAGCAGATCGACGAGGCCGTCATCGGCGCCAACCTGTACACGGCCGGCATGCCCGACCCGGACCTGCTGATCCGCACGGCCGGCGAGATGCGGGTGAGCAACTATCTCCTGTGGCAGATCAGCTACGCCGAACTGTTCGTCAGCCCCGCGCTGTGGCCGGACTTCGGCATCCCCGACCTGCACGAGGCGATCCGGTCCTTCGCCGGCCGGAACCGGCGGTTCGGAGCGCTGGACCACACGAATACGCTGGGCAGTAGGCAGTAGGCAGTAGGCAGAGGGCAGAGGGCAGGGTTAGCCAGGGGTCCGCACGCTTCGTCATCCTAAGCGGAGCGAAGGATCCCTCTTCCACCGCCACAAGGTCCGCCCGCCGCCGTTCGCCCCGCCGCCATGATCGAGCCTCTCGAACCCCGCCGGCTCAGGGCCGCCACGTTCTACGTCGCCCCCCGCGGGGACGACGCCAACGCCGGGACCGACGCGACTCTGCCGTGGCGGCACGTACAACGGGCGTTCGACGTGGCCACGCCGGGGTCGACCGTCCTCGTCGCCCCCGGCGTCTACCGCGAGAAGGTCGACCTGCACGTCTCCGGCTCCGCGGCCGACGAGTCGATCACGTTCCGGGCGGACGGGCTGCTCGGATCCGTCGTCCTCAGCGGCAAGGGCGTGCGGGGGGCGAACCTCGTCCACATCCAAGACCGTTCGTACGTCCGGATCGAGGGGTTCGAACTGCGGGACAACCTCGGCGTCCGCGACGGGTCTGGCATCCGCATCGAGGGCACGGCCGACCACGTCGAACTAAACGGCAACCGCGTCCACCGCATCCGCGGCCGCAACGCGATGGGCATCACGATTTACGGGTCGAATCCAGCGTCCGGCGTCCACGACCTGACGATCGACGGCAACGAGGTGTACGACTGCCAAGCCGCCCCGAGCGAGGCCGTCACCCTCAACGGCAACGTCAGCCGGTTCGCCGTCACGAACAACGTCGTCCATGACGTAAACAATATCGGGATCGACTTTATTGGCGGCGAGGGTGTCTGCCCGGACCCGGCCCTCGACGCAGCCCGGGACGGCGTCTGCGCCGGCAACCGCGTCGACCGCGCCCGGTCGAACTACGGCGGCGGGTACGCGGCCGGCGTCTACGTCGACGGCGGGCGAAACCTCGTGCTCGAGCGGAACACCGTCACCCGCAGCGACGTCGGGATCGAGGTCGGGTGCGAGCACGCCGGCCGGACCGTCACCGGCGTCGTCGTCCGGGACAACGTGCTGGCGGGCAACGGCAAGGCCGGGCTCGGGTTCGGCGGGTACGCCGAGTCGGTTGGGCAGGTGTCGGGCTGCACCTTCACGAACAACACGCTAGTCCACAACGGCCGGCGGCGGCCCGGGTCGGCCGGCGGGGAGATCTGGGTTCAACTCGGGTCTGGTAACGTCGTCCGGGACAACCTCGTGGTGGCGTGGCCGCGGGGGACGGCGATCGACGTAGAGCCGGGCGGGGAGGCGAACGCCTTGGCCGAGAATTGGGTCTTGGCCGACGGCGGGACCGAGCGGGCCACGTTCGTCTGGGCCGGCGACCGGCACCGCGGGTACGCCGACTACCTCGCGGCCGGCGGGGCCGACCTCGGGACGGTCGGGGTCGACCCGTTGCTGGTCGACATGGCCGGCGGGGACTTCCGCTTGGCCGCCGGCTCGCCCGCCGTCGACGCCGGCGACCCGGCCTTCACCCCGGCCGCCGGGGAGACGGACGCCGACGGCGGCCCGCGCGTGCGGGGCGGGCGGGTCGATGCCGGGGCTTACGAGGTCGGGTGAGCGGGCAGGGATGCCGACACGCCCGCGTGGCACGGGTTGGAAACCCGTGCCACGCGGGACGGGCCGGCCGCCGTCGCGGGCTACATCACTCCTTCCGCCGCCACTCCATTGACGCGTCCTCGTACGTCCACTCCTCCTCGCCGGCGACGACGATGATCCGGCCGGTCTCGGCCGTCCGGAACCCGAGCCGGTCGCCCCGCTTCAGCGGGACCGGGCCTTTGAGCAGCGTCGGCGGGAGCCGCGAATAGAGGTTGTACTCGCCGTCGCTCGGGGCTTCGCCCGGCGACTCGAGGTTACCCCGTTCGTGCTCCGCGATCTGCGTCCCCTGGCACCCGGCGAACAGGACCGGGGCAGCGAGGGCGAACGCGAGGCGGGCGAGCGTTGCGCGGAAGTTTTGAGGGCGACGGGCGGCGGCGGCGGGCATGGGTGCCTCCTGGGTGGAACGGGCGGCGCGCCCGCACGATGTCCTATCGGTTTCGGGGGTCGCGCTTCTCGACCCGGACCCGTCCGCGCCCTGTGGTCCGCGTCTCTCGATCCGGGTGTTGACGGGCATCCCCTCCGTCGCGAAACCGCAAGCGGCTCCCGGGCCTGTTCGAGCGTCCAGGGCCGAAGGGGGAGGCGATGTGTCGCCCACGTCGCCCCTTTGCAACCGACCCGGGGGTCGCGTACACCTTCGCCGCCCCCTCCCGCGACGCCTGGGCTCGTGACCTCCGACTCCCGAACTCCGACCCCCACCTCCCGCATGGAAGCCGCCCTCCGCAACCGACTGACCTTCGGCCCGCTCATGCTCGGCGGGCTCGTCCTGCTGCTGTGGGTCGACGCCAACTTCCAAGGCGTGAGCCGCGACTGGATGCGGGCCCACTACCCCGGCGTCCGCGGCGGGGTCGGCGGGGTCGGGCTGCTGGTCATCCTCGGCCTCGTCCTGCCGCTGGCCACGCGGGAACTGGGCACCCTGTTCGCCGCCGAGCACGTCCGGCCGTACCCGGTGATCGCCGCCCTCGGGTCCGGGGCGTTGGTCGTCCACGCGTTCCTGACGCAGTTCCCGCCGTTCAAGCCGGTGGCGGCGTCGGTGCTGGCGTTCGTCGTGGTGCTCGTCCCGCTGCTGGCCGCCCTCCGGCGGGCGTGGGACAAGCAGACGCAGGAGGCGATCGTCCGGATGGCCGGCACCGTGCTCGCCTCGCTTTACCTCGGCGGGCTGGGGTGGTTCCTGATGGCGATCCGGGTGAAGCAGGCGAACCCGGTCGGCGACGCCGGGTTCAAGGGCACGACCGCGATCATCCTGATGATCCTGCTGATGGTGAAGTTCACCGACATCGGGGCGTACTTCGGCGGGCGGGCCCTGGGCCGGCACAAGCTGATCCCGTGGCTCAGCCCCGGCAAGACGTGGGAGGGGCTGGCGTGCGGGCTGGCGACGGCCGCCGGGGTCGGGGCGCTGTTCGCCGCCTGGGCCGACGCCCACGGGAACTTCGGCATCCCGCCGAACTGGACGTGGTGGCGCGGGGTCCTGTTCGGCGTCGTGATCGGCGGGGTCGGGCAGGCCGGGGACCTGCTCGAATCGATGATGAAGCGGGACGCGGACGTGAAGGACTCCGGCAAGCTCGTCCCCGGGTTCGGCGGCGTGCTGGACATCATCGACAGCCCGCTGCTGGCCGCCCCGGTTGCGTACCTGATGTTCAGCCTGGTTTGACGGGCGGACCGACGGGCGGGAGGGTCTGCAGGCCAGCCAGGACAACGAGCTGGACCGCCTGCGACGACTGTCACGACCCGAATAACCGGCCGAATTAATTTAGAATATAACGTTGTCGGTTCGCCCGCCCCGGCCTTAAGGTTTTGCCGATTGTCAGCCGGCGGCCGTGTCTTACATGATGTCGCGGCCCCGTCGCCGGCCTGTTTTCCCGGCGGGGTTGGCCCGACGCAGTCGCACGAGTTCCGCCGCGGATGTTGCTAACCCGTCTCCGAGCCGAAACCGCCGAGTTGCACGCCGCCGTCGAACGGCGGCTGGGCGTGATGGACCCGCACCTGACGCCGGCGGGGTACGCCGACACCCTCGCGGCGTTCCACGGGTTCCACGCGGCGTGGGAGCCGGCCGTCCGGACGGCGGCGGCGGCGTCCCCCGTCGGTCCGGCGGTCCTCGACTTGATGGCCTCCCGCTGGCGGCTGCCGGCGCTGGCGGCCGACCTCGCCCACCTCGGGCTGGACCCGGCCGCCGTCGCCCCTGCGACCGCCGACGACGGCACCCCGGCCGTTCCTCGGCTGGACCCGCCCGGCCGGCTCCTCGGGTCGCTGTACGTGATGGAGGGGTCGACGCTCGGCGGGGTGCTGGTCGCCCGGCACCTGGAGCGGACGCTCGGGCTGGCCGGCGGGGTCGGGTACGCCTACTTCTGCGGGCACGGCGACCAAGCCGGCCCGCGGTGGCGGGCGTTTGCCGCCCGGCTGACCGAGCTGGCGGCCTCCCTGCCGCCCGGCGGGGACGACGACGCAGTGGCTGGGGCAGCCGACACGTTCCGGGCGCTCGACGGCTGGCTCGCCCGCCCGCGGGCCGCGGTCGGTGTGCGGGAGGAAGCCGGGGGCCGAGGGTGACGGAAGGAGCGGCCCGATGACGGTGTCCACCGACCTCCAGCCCGTCACGGGCGACCCAAGGCCGACGAGCCCGGCAGCAAGCCGCCCGGTCGACCTCCCGGACCTGTCGGCGTGCGAGCGGGAAGCGATCCGGGTGCCCGGCAGCGTCCAGCCGCACGGGGTGCTGCTGGCCGTCGACCCGACGTCGCTCGTCGTCCG
>JAQGHJ010000841.1 GCA_028288905.1 Phycisphaerales bacterium
GGCGGACCGGCCGTCGGTACGTCGCCGGGGCGGTCCACGGCGGGTGGGTCGGGCTGGTCGCCGGGTACGAGGCGGGCGTCGGGTTCGGGCAGTACCCCCGGCGGCCGGCCGTCGACCTGGCGTTCGCGGTGGCGACGGCGCTGGTCCTCTACGCCGGCGTTCACATCCTGGGCCGACCGGCGGCGCGGCCGAACGCGAGCGGTTCGTGATCCGGCAGCCTCCCACGGGCGGGCTCTGCCGACGCCCGGGCTAGCGGCAGGCCCTGGTGCGTCGCGGCGCACCGGAACCGGGGGGTGCCGGCCCAGGCCGAGTGACGGGGAAGGCCGGGCGTGCCGGGCCGCTCGCCCCACGCGAACCGAGGCGCGACAAGGGTTCTTCATGGCCCAAGAGACGGCGGTCGCGTACGGGGCCGTGTTCCTCGCCGGGCTGGTCGCGCACGCCCTCATGGCGTTCGGGCTGGCGGCCGGCCCGGCCGGGGTGACGTACCGGCCCATCGCGTCAGAACTGGCCCTGATCGCGGTCTGGACGTTGGCGGCGGGCGCGGTCGCGGCCGGCGGGGCATTGCTCCTTCGGCGGTCGCCGGCCGGCGTCGCCGTCGTCCGGGCCGGGGCCGCCGCCACGGCCTTCCTGACGGTCGGCCGCGTGGCGTATACCGTCTCCACGAACCCCGTGTACGCGGCCTTGTGGTCCACCCCGGCCCCGGCCACGGCCACGGTCCAGACGCATTACCTGCTCAACAACCTGTGGGTGCCGGCCCTGCTGGCGGCCCTCACTTGGCTGCTACCCCGCCGTGCGACCTGACCGCCGGTGTGCCACGCCTACCTGTCGCCGACGAATCCTAACGTTGACCGTACCTAGCTGATCGGTGATTGTTGGCCGTCATGCCCCTCGCCCCGCCGGTCCCGGCCGCCCTCGACCCACGTCCGGTGTCCGCCGCTACATCGGTCTGCCGTAGGATTGGGGGAGCCCAATGACCTCCGACCCGCTGTTCCGCAAGATCGTCGCTCGGCTGTCCGAGAAGGGTCTTGACGACGATGCATTCGAGCGGTGCGCCCAGGACCTGCTCCGCGACACCTACCCGGGGCTCGTTCCGGTCACCGGCGGCGACGACGCCGGGTTCGACGGGGCGATCGGGTCGCCGGGCGGCCCGTACCCGCTCGTCTGCACGGTCGGCGGCGACGCGGTCGGCAACCTCCGGAAGAACCTGACGACCTACCTCGCCAAGCGGCGGGGCCCGCCGCTGGCCGTGTTCGCGACGCCAAGGGCCCTGACCCCACGGCGGAAGCGGAACCTGGCGGACGCGGCGACGGCGCTCGGCGTCACCCTGGTCAACGTCCACGACCAGGCCGACTTCGCGAACCGCCTGTACCGCAGCCCCCGGTGGCGGCGCGACCTGCTCGGCGTCACCGGCGACCCACCGGCCCTGTCGGCCCTGCCGGCCCGAGGGCGGTACGCCCCGCCCGGCGTCCCGGTCGGCCGCGAAGCGGAGGTCGAGTGGCTCCGCTCGACGCCGGGCGACCTCCTGCTCGTCGGCCAGCCGGGCTGCGGCAAGACGTACCTGCACCAGCACCTGGCCGCCGCCGGGCTCTGCCTGTTCGCGGTCGACGCCGACCCGGGACGGCTGGCGGACGCGGTCCGGGAGCAGGTCCCGGCGGTCGTCGTCCTCGACGACGCCCACGTCGACCCGGGCCGGCTCCGCGGGCTGGTGCGGCTCCGGGCCGAGTGCGGGGCGGCGTTCGCCATCCACGCCAACTGCTGGCCGGGTTCGGAGCGCGAACTGCGGGCCGTGCTGTCGGTCGGTCCCGGGTCGGTCCGCCCGCTCGACCCGCTGCCGCGGCCGCTGGTGCTCCGGCTGATAGAGCAGAACGGCATCTACGGGCCGGACGAACTGCTCCACGTCCTGCTCGACCAGGCCGGCGGGATGCCGGGCCTCGCGGCCGCCCTGTGCGAGGCGTGCAAGCGTTCAGGCGTGCAGCGCGTCTGGTCCGGCGAGGCGCTGGCCGACCTGCTCCTGTACGACCCCCGGCTCGTCCCGGGCGAGCGGGAGCGGGCCGTGCTGGCCGCGTTCGCGCTCGGCGGCCGCGCGGGGATGCGGTCGGCGGACGTGGCGGTCTGCCTCGGGCTGCCCCAGGTCGATCTGCGTGCCGCGACGGCCGGCCTCGGGGCTGGCGGCGTCGTGGCGGAGGACGGCCCGGACCGGCTGCGGGTGCGGCCCGAGGCCCTGGCGGCCGTGCTGGTGCGGGACGTGTTCTTCGGCGGCCCGGCCTCGCTCGACCCGGGGCCGCTGCTGGCCGCCGCCCCGTCGCCGGCCGCGGCCGCCCACGTCCTAATGAGCGCCCGGCAGCGCGGGGCCCGCGTGCCGGCGGACCTGCTCGAACCGTTGGTCCTCGCCGCCGAAGACGACCAGGGCGTGTGGGAGCACTTCGCCTGGGTGGACGAGGCGTGCGCCCGGGCGGTGATCGAGCGGTTCCCGGAGCGGGCGTGCCTGGCCGCGACCGGGCTGCTCCACTTCTCCCCTGACCGGGCGCTGCGGCTCCTGCTCGCCGCGGACGCGGCCGGCGCGGTGCGGTCCGAGTCGGCGATCGAGCACCCGCGCCGGCGGGTCACCGACTGGCTGGTCGGCAACCTGGAGCCGGGCACGACGGTCGAGCGCCGGCTGCTCCTGCTGGCGGCGGTCGACGGGTGGCGGGGCGAGGCGGCAGGCGGGGCGGCGTCGGGCACCGTCGGCTGGGCGCTGGGCGAGGCGCTCCGGCCGAACGTCCACACGATGCGGACGAAACCCGGCACCGGCTCGGACTTCGTCGTAACGCAGGGCCTGCTCACGCAGGCCGACCTGGCTGGCGTCGCCGACCTCTGGCCGCGCATCCGCGAGGCCCTGCCGTCCCTGCCGGTCGGCGGCTGGAGGGCCGTGCTCGACGCCGTCGAGGCGTGGTGCTTCCCGGGCCGGTTCGGCTTCGGCCAAGCCGTGCCGGCGGAACGGGACCGCTACATGCGGGACGCCGGGCGGCGGATGATCGCGGACGTGCTCGCGCTCCCGGGGTGCCCCCGCGCGTGCCGGACGTGGGCGGCCCGGCACAACGAGTGGGCGAACCTCGGGCTGGCGGTCACGGAAGACCCAGTGTTCGCCGTCCTGTTCGCCGACCGCGACCACGACCCGGACGGGCGGGCCGCGTGGGACCGGCGGGAGCGGGAACTGCGGGGGCTCGCCGCACGGTTCGCGGGCCGGCCGGCGGGCGAGGCGGTCGACGAGCTATGGTCGGTCGACCGGGAGGTCGCCGAGTTCGGCAGCATGGGCGGCGGCGACGGCCGGGGCTACCTGTACCACTTCGCCGGCCAGGGAGCGGCGGACCCGGACGGGTGGCTGGCGGCCCTGGTCAGGCGGGAGATGTCGGCCGAGTACGTGCAGCCGTTCCTGGAGGCCGTCGGGCGATGCGACCGCGCGCGGTCCGAGCACTGGTTCCGCGACCTCTTGGGGCGGCCGACCTACATTGCGATGGCGGCCAGGGTCGCGTTGACCTCGGCCGCGGTTTCGGACGCCCTGGTCGAGGAAGCGGTTCGTAAGGTCGTGCCGCCGGCGGGCGAGCGGGGCCAACACTGGATGATGGGTTGGCAGGTGTCCGAGCCGACCGCGGCGCGGCTGCTCCGCCACCCGGCCCCGGCGGTCCGGGGGGCCGCGGCGGTCGCCGAATGGACGCGGGAGCACCCGGGCGGGACGGTCCGGCCGCTGGTCGTGGAGGCGTGGCGGTCGGCCGTCCCGGACATCGCGGCCGGGGACCACTACCTGGGCGACATCTTTGCGTCCCACCCGGAATTGGCGCTCGCCTGGGTCGAGCACCTGCTTGCCCGCGTCGGGCCGGCCGAGTACGTCGATTCGTTCGGGGTCTGCCGAGCAGCGGCCGTGCTCGGCCGTGACGAGCGGCGGCGACTGCTGGCGAGGGTAGGTGGGGACAACTACCGGGAGGAAGGGTTCGACGCCCTGGTCGGCGACGACGCCGACCTGTTCGCGGAGTGGTTCACCGCCCAGCCCGGGGGCTATTTCCGCCTCAAGCCGCTCGACCGACTGGTCTCCCCACGCTGGGAACAAATGGCTTTGGCCGCGCTGAGGTCGGGGGCGACGCCCGACGAGGTGGCGGACCACTGCACGCCGACGCATTGGGAGATTTCGGGGTCGCGGTCCGCGTACTGGCGGGGGCTGCTGCCGGCGTACGAGCGGCTCGCGGAGCACCCGGACGCCCGGCTCCGCCTGGCCGGTCGCCGGGGCCTGGAGTGGGCCCACTGGAACCTGGAGAAGGGGCTGGAGTCGGAGCGGCGCGAGGCCGTCTACGGCCGGTGAGCATTTCCGGGCCTGCGGACGGCAAATGGTCAGTGACCACGCCGTACCAATCGGGTGAGGTTTTTCGACACGACGGATCACCAAGGCCCGTTCGAGCCGCTGGCCGTGACCGCGGCGGCACAGGCGGCGATGATGGTGTTGGCCTCGGGGCGAGGCGTCCGGGGCGGCGGTCGAGAACGAGCACCCGGGGGCCGAGCAGTGGCCGTACGTCGTGTCGGGGACCGGCCGGGCCCGGGTCGGGCGGCGGACGGTGCGGCTGAGGGCCGGGTCGCTGCTGGTGATCGGACGGGGCAAGTGGCACCGAGTGACCGGGACGGGCGGCGAGCCGATGGTCACGCTCAACCTGTACGTCCCGCCGGCGTACACGACAGGCGGGGACGTGCGGGTAGCTGTCGCGCGATGAGCCGCCACCGCACGTCGCCCCGGATCGTATGGGCCGCCATCTCCACGGCAGACAGGGCTCATCCGCCCGCCCGGTCCAGCACAGTCAGCCACGCCTTCGGGAACCCGCCCGGGTTGGCGGCGGACGCCGTTCGGACGGCGGCCAGCCAATCGACGGTCCGGACCCGGCCGACGTGCCCGTCCAGGTACAGCACGTTCCACGCCGGCGGGTGGTGCCCCCGGGCGGCCGCGGCCGCGTCCCCCGACCCGTCCGCCGGCGTCTCGACGCCCCGGAAGTCATGCGTGTCGTGGAGGATCGCGACCGCCGCGGCCCCGGCCGTCCCGACGCTGTGCCGCTCGTACCCGGCCAGCAGCCCCTTCGGCCCCCAGGCCCCGTAGGACCAGAGGTCGCCGCCGGCCGGCACGTAGGCGTACCCGTAGCTCGTCCCGGGGAACATCGACCCGCCGACCGGGGTGTCCCCGAACCCGTCGGCCGGCGACCCGTCCGGCACCAGGTCCGCGTCCCCCGGGCACCGGAGCGCGCTGCCGCCCCGGAGGTACGCCTG
>JAQGHJ010000852.1 GCA_028288905.1 Phycisphaerales bacterium
CGGCGGCGTAGACGAACACGTCCGGCGCGGGCTTGCCGTGCGCCACCCACGACCCGCTGATTAGGTTCCCGGCGAACCGGTCGGCCAGGCCGGCCGTCTCCAGCCCCAGCCGCAGCTTCTCCGGGTAGCTGCTGGACGCGACGCAGACCGGCACGCGGATCCGCGCCAGCACCTCCGGCACGCCGGGCACCGGGCGCAGCTCGCTGGCGTACGCGTCGTTCGTCAGCTGGCGGATCCGCGGGAAATACTCCGGCGGCACGGGCCGGCCCCAGTCCAATTCGATCTCGGCGATCATCGCCGGCTCCGGCCGGCCGGCGTACCGCTCGATCACCTGGTCGACCGTGATCGGGTACCCGAGGCGGGCCATCTCCTCGCTCACCAGCCGGCAAACGACGATCTCGCTGTCGATGAGCACGCCGTCGCAGTCGAAGATAATGAGGTCCACTTGTGTCATGTTGTGAGGTCCGTCTCCCGTCCGTGGTGATGGCGCGGCGGTCACGGGCGGAAGTCGCCGGCGCGCAGGGTGTTCTCGATCTGTTCGAGGCTCTTGCCGGCCGTCTCGGGCACCCAGCGGTAGATGAAGACGAACGCCAGGACGTTCATGGCGGCGAACACCCGGGCCAGGGCCAGCGACGTCGGGCCGGGGGCCAAGCCCGAGCCAATCGCCCCCAGCACGTAGACGCCGGCCAGTAGGGTGACCGTCCGCCGCCGCCCGACCCGCTCGACCGCCCACCTGCTGGCCACCGCCCCCAGGACCGCCCCGACGAGGATGGCCGACGCCACCAGCTCCTGCGCCCGGTGGCTCAGCCCGAACTGGTCTCTGATCTGCAACAGCGCGCCGTAGATGATCCCCGTGTCATAGCCGTACAGGAACCCGGCGACGGCCGCGACGCCGGTGGTGAAGATCAGCTTGCCGGCGACCGTTTTCATCAAAGGGTCCGTTTCAACCACGTCCGCCCGGCTCGCCGCGTGGCCCGCGTGCGGTGCCCGGCCGCCGCCCCGCTCAGTGCCCGCCCGCGTTGACGTACGTGTGCGTCGCCACCAGCCGGTGCAGGCTGAACAGGCTCTGGCTGGCGGCCGGCGGGATCACGCCCTTCGCCGACTCGTACGCCATCAGCGGCTCGTCCACCCGGCCGGCGAACCGCTCGTTGAACGCCTCGATCGTGGAGAACTCGTCCGGCGACGGCGCGCGGAACCGGGCCAGGATCCGCGCGAGCGAGTCGTCGGTCGACGAGAAGCGGTGGAGGATCATCTTCGCCGCCCCGGCCAGGTACCGGTCCACGTCCACGTCGCGGACGAACCCGGCATACTGGGGGTCGTTGCGGAGCAGGATCCCCACCCCCTCGCTCATCTCGGCCAGCACCGTCTCGGCGAACCGCTTGTTCTCCGGCGAGGCCTTCAGGTACTGGTTGAGCTTCAGCCCGGGGTCGCCGCCGGCGGCGTGGAACGCCCGCAGGGCGATCAGCCAGTGGGCACCGTTCAGCAGCCAACTCTTGATCTGCTTCTCGACGTCCACGTACCGGGTGAACTCGACCCGGCTGCCGTCGAGGATCGACGGCAGCGGCTCCGTGTCGGCCCCGGCGAGGTGGAGCTTCAGCGACCCGTACTCCTCGACGCAGGCCCGGACGGTCGGGTGCTTCCCCGAGTCGTCCTCCTCGAGCTCGACGCACATGCGGTCCACCAGCGCGTGGACCGGCGTCACGTGGCAGCGGACCTCGGGCGTGATCAGGTCGGCTAGGCCCTCGTGCTCGAACACCTCGGCGGCGGTCACCGTGTTCTCGCAGGCGACGAGGAAGATCGGCCCGACCGAGCCGGGGCTCCACTCCTTCGCCTGACAGACGGCGTCCAGCGCCCGGACGACGGGGCGGTAATTCTCCGCCGTCAGCACGGACGCGGTGACGATCACGCCGCGGCCCTTCCGGTCCGACCGGTCCATTATCGACGAGATGACGCCCTCGACGTCCTCCGCGTCGTAGGCGAAGAAGCCGTCGTACCGTACGACGTGGCGGCTGGACGGCGACTGGACGACGTACTGCTTGTCCGGGTTGTCCCGTAGCAACTCGTTTCGACGCCCAGGCCCTAAGGCCGTGCCGCCCGTCGGGTTGCCCTTGGAGATTGCCCGGTTGAGCAGGTAGAGCTCCGACTCTGGGGTCTGGAAGAACGGCGCGATCAGGCCGAGCCCGAGGCGGCCTGTTCCGAAGTGAATGTGCAACATACAGCTAAATCCGTTGGGGTGACGTTCGTATTGGTGACGCCCGCCTGTTAGCAATCCGTATGCATGCCCGCCGCCGGTCCGGGAAAGGTTGAGTCGCCCCGGCGTATCGGACTGGTACGCAGCGACCGGTCTCATGCGTAGCGGGGACGGACGGAACGCCGTTCATCAAGCGGACACGGACTCGCTAGTCGAAGTGGCGCGGCAACAGAACAATGGCATCGCCGTGCGTGACGTTGGTCCGTGCGGCAATAGGACTATGCACGTGGGGCGGATCCACCCGGGATCGGCCCGGCCGGGCCGGTCTGTTGTGAATCCTGAATCATCGGGCGGCCCACTGCCTTTTGGCGTCCGGCATTCTCGCGCCACGTCAACTTGGCGAGCAAGTGTCGTGTGGCGGTTCTGAAAGAATCGCGGTGCCTCGCACTGTTTCCGATCGACCTCCCAATCTTCGAGTGCTTCCCGCAGGGGCGGTGCCCTAGGATGCCGGCCGTAGTGGTGTCTCACCTCCGGACTGGTCGCGCACGTTAACTCGCTCGGCCACGCCCGACGGTGGCGAGCGGCAGGGTGGAACGATGAACCAAACTGTGGTTTCCGACTGGCGAGAGTTCGACGCGCACGTCGTGAGGGGCCACCAGGTCGCGTCCGGCCGCAGCGGCGACCCGCGGTTTCCCGGCGGCACGCTGCGGATGCAGGCCCCCCACTTCCACGCCCGCGGCCTGGACCTGGCGGCGTTCCACCCCGGCACGCTGAACGTGAGCGTCGCGCCGATGAGCTATCGCGTGGTGCGGCCGCGCCTCACGTTCCGGCAGGTGAAGTGGCACCCCACGGAACCGGCCGAGGACTTCTCGTTCTTCGACGTCCGCCTGCTGCGGCCGGCCGGGCCGCCGGTGACCGGGCTGATTTACTACCCGCACCCGGAGACCAAGCCGGAGCACTTCCAGCGGCCGGACGTGCTGGAACTGCTGCTGCCCTTCGTGGAGGAGCTCTCCCTGGCCACCCGCCTGCGGCTCGCGGTTCCGGCGGAACAGTTGGTCGTCGAGGGGACGCCTGCGGACCGCCCCTGACACCTCGAAGGCCGGTCGCTCGTGCGACCAACGGCCGAATCAGCCGGCCGCCCCCAAGCACCGTTCCAAAGCGGCCCGCGCCCCCCGCTCCGCGAAGGTGCGCAGCGAGACGTTCACCTCATCCACGAAGCGTTGCGAAGTGGACAGGTTTTTGCCGAACAGCTCGGGAATCGAGAGCACGGCGGAGGCGTCGGCCCCGCCCGCCGCGGCCCGCTCGCGGAGGACGTCGGCCACTGGGTCGGCGAAGGGGAGCTCCCCGCCGTGGTCGTCCCGCCCGGACAGGTGGCGGATCCAGGCGGCCACCGTGAAGGCCCCGATGTGAATCGGCCCGCCCCGCACCAGTTGCTCGGCGATCGTCGGCAGCACGAACCCCGCGATCCGCGTCGACCCGTCCGTGCTGATCCGCCCGAGCTGGTCGTTGGTGGCGGGGCTGGCGAAGCGCGAGCGGAGCGTCTTCTTGTAGTCTTCGAGGTCGATGCCCGGCACCGGCGGCAGCAGCGGCGTCACCTCGCGGTCCATGAACAGCCGGACGAGCGACCGGACCTGGCCGTCGCCCATCGCCTCCGGCGCGTGGCGGTAGCCCAGCAGCAGGCCGATGTAGCACATCGCCTGGTGCCCGCCGTTCAGGAGGCGGACCTTCATCCGCTCGTAGGGCTCGACGTCCGCCACCAGTTGGGCCCCGACGTCCTCCCAGGCGGGCCTGCCGGCCGCGAAGTGATCCTCGATCACCCACTGTTTGAAGGGTTCCGTGACCACGGGCCAGGCGTCGTCGACGCCGAACGCCTCGCGCACCAGCTCCCGGTCCGGGTCGGTCGTCGCAGGCGTGATGCGGTCGACCATGGTGCCGGGAAACGCGCCGCTGCCCTCCACCCACTCGGCCAGCTTCTCGTCCAGGCGCCCGAGGAAGGCCAGCAGCATACGGCGGGCGACCTTGCCGTTGTCCAGCAGGTTGTCGCACGACAGCACCGAGAACGGCGGCAGGCCGCGGAGCCGCCGCCGCCGCAGCGCCTCGGCGAGGAAGCCGTACGTGCCGCCCGGCCGGCCGGGGCTTCGGAGGTCGTGCGCCACGACCGGGTGCTCGAAATCCAGTTCGCCGGTCGCCCGTTTCTCGCAGTAACCGGACTCGGTGACGGTGAGGGAGACGATCCGCGTCTCGGGCGAGGCCATGCGTTCGACGACCGCTTCCGGGTCGTCGGGCGCGTACAGGAAGTCGACGATCGAGCCCACGACGCGCGCCGAGTCGCCCGCGGCGGCGCGGGTGACCACCGTGTAAAGGTAGTCCTGGGCCCGGAGCGCGTCGCGGATGCGGACGTCCTGCGGGAGCAGTCCGACCCCGCAAATGCCGTACGCCTCGCTGCCGGGCCGGTGCAGCAGATCGTCCAGATAGACCGCTTGGTGCGCCCGGTGAAAACCGCCGACGCCGACGTGGACGATCCCCTGCTTGAGCGCGCGTCGGTCGTAGGCGGGAACTCGCACGTTCGGGGGCAGGCGGTCCACGGTTGCGGCGCTGAGGGTAATCGGAGGGATGCTGGAGGCCATAGCGATCAACCCGGTTCGCGACGTCCCATCCTACGGCGGCTGGCGTGCCTAGGCCTGAGCGGGACACGCGCCCGTTGCCATAAGAGAGAGCGGGACCTAACGACCCACGCGGCCAGTATCGATTACCTGCCGCTCGATTGCCCGCACCCCATCAATTCGATCCGCCGGACGAGATCCCCGGTACCCGGTGCCGGAGTTCCCGAAGGGCCGGGGTGACCGTTCCGAGTTAGCGTCCCCATCACTGTCGGAGTCCGTCCGCCGCGGCGGGAACCCCGCCCGCGCCGCCGCACGTGCGGGGACCCGGAGCATGAGGGAGGAGCCTTGGCGTTGCCGAATTGGGCCGAAAAATCAGACGATCGACGGTCCCCGGCATTGCCCGGCCGGCGTTACCTCGTGCCGACGTTCGTGCTGGCTTCGTTGGTCGCGACTGTTCTGGCGGCCCGGCAGTCGGTAAGCGACACCCGGCGGTTCCCGGGGTTCGATTACCGGATGGTCGCCGTCGCGGCCCGGGCGATGAACGCCGGGTACGACCCGTACCGCACCCAGCTGACGACGGGTCCGGACGGCCGACCGCTGCGGCCGGCCGTCCCGCTCGCCGCGTACAACCGCCTCACGTTCGTCCCGCCGCTGCTCTCGTTGCACGGGCTCTTGGCGGACCTGCCGTACCTGCAGCAGCGGTACGCGTGGCTCGCCGGCAGTTGGGCGGCGTTCGCGGTGGCGCTGGGGTCGGTAGTCCTGCTCCAGCGGTCGGCGGCGGAGCGGCTGTTCGTGTTCGGCGTCGGCGTTTGGTTCTTCGCGGTGTCGGACTTCTGGCGGCGGCACCTGATCCAGGGCAAATACTACGTCCTGCTGACGGCCCTGATGGCCGTGGGGGCGTGGCTACTGGCACGGCGCGGCCGCCGGTCGTGGGCGGCGGGGGTGCCGTTCGGGCTCGCCGTGGCGCTGCGGCCGACGATCGGGTTGGCCGTGGTCGTCCTCTGGCTGACCGGTCGCCGGCCCGCCGCGCTGGCTACCGTGGCGGTCGCGGCCCTCGCGTCAGCCGCCTCGCTGGCCAACGTGCCCGCGTCGGCGTGGCCCGACTCGTTCGCGGCCGTCCGGGTCGCCGGGCGGGAAATCGCGACCGGCTGGCAGGCCGCCCCGCCCGAGTTCGTCACCGGCCCGGTCGCCGCCGACCTCCGCGTCGACGCGTCGTTCCCCGACGCGGAGGCGGAGATCACGGCCGTCCCGTGGCAGAACCTGACGTTCGCCCGGGCCGTGCTGCGGCCGTTGTACCGCGCCGTGGGCCGGCCCGGCCCCGCCGCTTGGCACGGGTTCTCGCAGGCCGCCGCGCTGGCGTGGGTCGCGGGCGGGATCGTGCTGCTGTGGCTCGCCCGGCCCGGGCGACTGCCCCGGCGGCTCGTCGCGCTGCACATCGTGGTGCTCGCGACCGGCGTCGACTTCTTCATGCCCGACCGCTACACGTACACGGACGTCATGTACCTGCTGCCGTTCGGGCTGGCGGTCCCGCTGCTGTCGCGGCCGTCGGCTCCGGGGTGGGTGGCGGCCGCCCTCCTGGCCGGCTTGACGCTCGGCCACGACCGGCTCGTCCCGTCGGAGGCATACTGGGTGGCCGAGGTGCGGATGGCCGGGCTCCTGTTCGCCCCGGCGTGCTTGGTCGGGTGGGCCCTGCTGCGGCGACGCCGGCCGCACCGGGCGTCGCTGACGCCGGCGGCCGAGCGGGTGCTGCGCATCACGGCCGCGGCCCCCACGTTCAGGTGATCGAATGACCTTCAAGGGCGGAACTCCCGGCCGCCCCCGCCGACCGCGGCCTTACGTTTTGAGTCGCTTGAAGACCGGTTCCGGGACCGACTTGAAGATCGACATGATCCCCCACCAGAACCAGGGCACGTAGACGACGTCCCGGCCACGGTTCATCGCCCGGACGACCGACCGGGCGACCCGCTCCGGCGACGCGTTCAGCGGCGAATCCGGCTTGATCAGCCCCCACGTCATCCCAGTGTCGACGAACCCCGGCTTGACGGTTAGCACCGGAATGCTGACGTGGAACAAGCGGTTCCGCAGCCCCTGCAGGTACGCGGTCAGGGCGGCCTTGCTGGCCCCGTAGGGGTAGTTGCTCTGGCGGCCGCGGTCGCCGGCGACGCTGGACAGGGCGGTGATCGCCCCGCCGCCGCGCCGCTCGAACTCGGCGGCGGCCAATTCCAGCAGCACGACGGCCGACGTGTAGTTCACGTCGACCAGGCGCTGCATCGTTGCCGGGTCCCGCTTCGACCGCTCCGCGTCCGGGAGCCATCCGTGGCACAGGACCAGGTCGTGCAGGCCGCCCGGAAGGGCTGCCGCGGCGTCGGCAAAGAACGCAGGGATGGCCTCAAGGTCGGACGCGTCGAACCGGCGGACGGCCGCCGCGCAGCCGGACCGGGTCCGCAGGTCGGCCGCCAGCCGGTCGAGTTCGTCCGTCTCCCGCGCCGCTAAGACAAGCCCGACGGCCCGCCCGTCCCTTGCGGCGTTGGCGGCGAGGAGGCGGGCGACGGCCTTGGCGATGCCCGACGTCGCCCCGACGATCAGGTAGTTCCGCACCGCGCCGGCCGCGGGGCCCGGGTCCGGGGGGGCCGGCGTCGGCGACGTCTCCGTCGGCGGCCCGACGGCCTCGGGGTTGGGCGGGGTCGTAATCGTCGTCGTCGTCGTCGTCATGCGGCTGTCGTTTCTCCGTGGCGCGGCCCGCGGCATCGCGGCAGGTTTACTCCGCGGTCCGCCCTATTCCGCGATTCGCAGGCGGCGGGCCTGGGTCGAGCTGAATCGGTTGCCCGGGTCGACCCGGGCCTTGACCGCCCGGAACTCCCCGAGCCGCGGATACATGGCCGCGAACGCCTCGGCCGACATCATCGAGTCCTTCGCGAGGTACAGCCGGCCGCCGTGCTTCAACAGCGTCTCATCGAGCGACCGGACCAGTTCCGCCAACCGCCGGCCGGTGTTCGGCAGGTCCAGGGCGAGCGTGTACCCCGCGAACGGGTATGACAGCATCCCGGGCCCTTGCCCGCCCGTCCGCTTGAGCACGGCCAGGAACGACGCGCCGCCGGACGCGCTCAGGCGCTCCAGCAGCTCCTTGAGGCCCTGCCGGGCCGTGGCCGGCGGGAACAGCGCCTGGTACTGGACGAACCCCCGCTTGCCGTAGATCCGGTTCCAGTCCCGGACGCCGTCCAGCGGGTAGAAGTACGCGTCGAGGTCGACGACCCGCCGGCCCTGTGGCTGCTTCCAGTAGTACGCCTTGTTGAACAGCTTGACGCTCAGCCGGTTCAGGGCGAAACCCGGGAAGTTCACCGGGACCGGCTTGCCCCGCTTCCGCGGCAGCGCCAGCGGGTCGGCCCGCATCTTGGCCGGCAGGTCCGCGGCCGGCAGGTGCTCGCCGTCCATGATGACGCACCGCCCGAGCGAGCCGCCGGCGGCCAGGCAGTCGATCCAGGCCACGCTGTACTTGCGGGCGGCGTGGGTCGGGTCGGCGAACTTCTCCAGCGCGTCGTCCAGATTCGCCGCCTTGCGGTAGTCGACGGCGGCGTACGCGGACGACACCGGGATCATCCGGATCGTTGCCGACAGGATGACGCCGGTCAGGCCCATGCCGCCGACCGTTGCCCAGAAGACGTCCGCGTTCTCGGTCGGCGAGCAGGCCAGCACCTCCCCCCCCGCCGTCAGCAGCCGGAGGGACACGACGAAGTTGCCGATCGTGCCGTCGACGTGGTGGTTCTTGCCGTGGACGTCGGCAGCGATCGCCCCGCCGAGCGTGACGAACTTGGTGCCCGGGGTGACCGGGAGGAAGAACCCGCGCGGCAGGAACAGGTCCACCAGGGTGGCGAAGGACACGCCGGCCTCGGCCTCGAGCAGGCCGGTGGCCGGATCGAACCCGATCAGGCAGTCCATCCGGGTCTGGAGCAGGACGCCGCCGCCGGCGTTCGTCGCGCTGTCCCCGTAGCTGCGGCCGAGCCCGCGGGCGATCAGGTCCGGGCGGTCGGCGGCGGCCGGCCCCGCCGCGCCCCTGGCCGGCGTGGTTGCGGCGGCGTCGTCCGCCGCCCCGTGCGTCAACAGTTCCCGCACCTCCGAACGCCGCTCCGGGCGGTAGACGCGGCACGGCTCGGGCCGGTAGTTCCCCCAGCCGGCGAGCTGTTGCAGGACGAATCGCGACATCGGGTCGGGGCTCTCTCGTACGG
>JAQGHJ010000857.1 GCA_028288905.1 Phycisphaerales bacterium
CGGACGACCGCCCGGCCGCCGCCGCCGCCGGCCGGGGCGGCGTACCGCCCGCCCTGGCTGATCGTGCCGACGCTCCCGGGGCCCAGGGACCAGACGAACTTCGGCGCCTTGCCCGTCAGGTACGTGCCGAACTGGTCCCGGGCCAGCGCGGCGAACTGCTTGACGCCTCCCGCGCGGAGCGTGGCCGACCCGGGCGACAGCTCGATGCTCGTCACCGTGTGGGCCACCGTCAGCGCGTACGTCGCGGTCCGGACAGCCGACCCGGTGGTGGCCGTCAGCCGGAACGTGTACGTGCCGGCCCCCATCCGGGAGAACGTCGCCGTCACCGCCTTGGCGGCGTTCGTGTAGTTCGCGTTGAACGCCGGGTACCCGCCGGTCGGCGGCTTGGCCGTCACCGACCACGCGTACCGGGTGGCCGCGGTGCCGGCCGGGTCGGCCGCCGTCAGCAGGACCGACGTGCCGGCGACCGGGTCCCGCCCGGCCGCGATCGTCAGCGGGGCCGACACGCTGAACGTCGTTGACGCCCCGATCACGAGGTAGTGGCCGGCCGCGTCGGCGATGCCGGACCCGGCCGCCACGACGGACAACTCGTAGGCCCCCGTCGCCTTGGTCAGGATCGCCAGGCTGCCGAGCGTCCAGGTGGTCCCGCCGTCGGCGGAATTCAGGGTCGCGCCGCCGGGCAGCAGGCTCGGACCGCCGCCGCGGGTCAGGCGCACGTCCGACAGGTCGAACCCGGCGACCGGCCCGCTGAAGGTGACCGTCGCCTGGGCGAGCGGGGCGGTGCGGTCCGGCGGGACGATGCCGGCGATCGCCACGGTCGGGCCGAACGCCTCGGCCGTGTGGACCCGCAGCCCGTCGTGGTCGCCGATCTCGACCTCCAGCGTGCGGGCCGGCTTGAGGTCGGGACCGAGTTCCCACGCGTAGGTATTCAGCGTCGCCGGGTCCTGGAGCAGGATCTCGGCGGCGGCCGAGCCGCGGGTCAGGTTGACCACGCCGGCCACGACCCACCCGGTCGGGGCGGCCCCGAGGTCGGCGTCGGGCGCGGCCACCCCGCCGACCTCGTCGCGGACCCGCAGGTGCAGGTGCCCTGTCGGGGCGTCGCGGTAGAGCAGGTCGACGTCGCGGTCGCCGTCGAAGTCGCCGGCGGCCAGCACCGTCGCGCCGGCCGGCAGCGACAGCGGGGACTCGGCCTCCAGGCCCGCGGCCGCCGTCAGCCGAACCGACTTGTGGGCGAGCGTTCGGCGGTGGTACAGGATCAGGTCGGGGCGGCGGTCCCCGTCGTCGTCGCTGACGGCGGCGATCGCCCAGTCGGGGTCGACGACGTACGACAGGTCGTACTCGGTGTTGACCTTGGTGTGGTCCGGGCCCGGCCGGGTCTGCCAGACGCGGAGCGCGCCGGTGGCCGAGTCGTGGATGAGGATGTCCGGGGCCGCGTCGCCGTTGAAGTCGGCGACGCCCGCGACGGACCAGGTCGGGCCCGGCAGTTGACCGACCGCAGTGGTGCCGATCCGGCTCGCGCCGTTGTGCGACTGCACGTACACGGTGTGGTCGGTCGGGTCCGTCAGGAGCAGGTCGTCCCTGCCGTCGGCGTTGAAGTCGCTAGAGAGCGTGACGCTGACGACGCCGAAGTCGACGAGCGCCCGGCCGTCCGGGGCGTTGGGCACGACGGCGGTGACGGCTAGGGGCAGGGGGGGCGTGCCGCCGTCGAGCGGCCAGGCCTGCGTCACGCTCTGCGCGTCGGGCCGCAGGCGGACGGTGTAGCTGCCGGGCTGCAGGTTGCTGAAGCGGAACGCGCCGGCGTTGGTCGGCTTGTCCGTCGGCTCGCCGCCGTCGAGCACGCCGTTGTTGTTCTGGTCGATGTAGACGGTGAGGCCGCCGCTGGACCACCCGTCGGACGCCGGGGCCCAGTGGCCCAGCCCGTCGTAGTTGCGGGAGCCGTCGGCGTTGGTGCCGCCGTTGTCCGTCCAGACGTCGCCGAGGATCTCCCCCCCGCCGCTGCCCGGCAGGTGGACGGCGAAGTCGAGGCTGGTCGGGCGGCCGACGTACCCGTCGATGTACAGGTTGTGGACGACGTTCCAGTACGCCCGGAGGGTGCCGGTCCCGTCGACGCCGATCAGGTCGGCCGCGGCGTTCGGGGTGAACTGGACGGCCGCCATCCCGAGGGTGTCCGGCGGCAGGTTAGCCTGCGTGGCGTCCCCGACGTACCAGAGCGGCGCGTCGATCGGCCCGGTGTTGACGTAGAGCCGGAACGTCGAACCGCCGCCGGCGACGACGTCGAGCTGGCTGTTGTTGTCGTCGGCGAAGTCCCCGACGGTGATCCAGAGCGGGGCCGCCGCGCCGACCGCGCCGAGGTCGGCCGACTGCGTGTGGAACGCGCCGGTGTCGTCGGCCTGGATGGCGTAGAGCGTGCCCGCGGTCCCGACGCGGCGGCTCAGCAGGATCGTCGCCGCCCCGCCGTTGCGGAGCCCCGCCACCACCAGTTCACCCTCGGCACTGCCGGCGATCGTCGCGGCGATGGCGGCGTCGCCGTGGTCCTCGCCGGTCAGCAAGCGGACGTTGGAGCCGTCGTACACGACCAGGTCGAAGACGGCGTCGCCGTCGACGTCGCCGGTGCCCAGCTCCCGGACGGCCGCGGGCGACGTGATGGTCCCGGCGTCCACGAGCAGTTGGGCCGTCGCCTGGTCCCACTCGAGCGGGTAGATGGCGGTGCCGCCGCGGGCGGCGGCGAAGAGCACGCCGGGGCTGCCCGCGCCGGACGCCGCCGTCGCCACCGCGACGTCCTGGTTGGCCAGTTGGGACGCGAGGTACGTCTTGGCCGCCTGGAAGCCGCCGAGGCCCGTGCCGTACAGGACCGACACCCCGCCCTTGCCGCCGACGACGAGGTCGAGCTTGCCGTCCCCGTCGACGTCGACGGCGGAGAAGTCCGGCTTGCCGGCGGTGGCGGGCAGGCCGGTGTCGTGGCTCTCGTAGTAGGTCGACCGGTCCGACGCCTTGGTCAGGCGGACCTGGATGGTCGAGCCGCTGAGCGTGGCGACGTTCTGCACACCGATGCCCTGGAGGTCGGCCACCAGCATCGCGGCGCTGGCAGTGCTGGCGGGCGCGGCCGGCAGCTTGTCGGGGACCGGCAGCGGCAGGAAGCCGGTGTACTCCGGGGCGATGCCGCCGACGATCGTCGAACCGGACGGCGCGACCGTCCGCACATAGACCGCGCCGGGCTGGGTTGGGAGGGTGTAGGAGCCCGGCGTGCGGCCGTCGCTGCCGTCGCTCGTGGTGACGGTGGTGATGCCGTCGAGCCGGACGATCTGCACGGGGTACCCGCCGAGGCCCGGCTCGCCCGCGTCCTGCTCGCCGTTGCTGTTGTAGTCGCTGAAGACGACGCCGCGGATGACGTTGCTGTCGGCCGCCGGGGGCGGCGGCGCGGCCGACACGACCTCGTTGGTCATCGCGTAGAGGTGGAACGGGTTGTTCGGGTCCTCGGGGGTGAAGTAGAACACGATGCCGTCGCTGTCGGCCGTGAAGGTGCTCTGCACCATCACGCCGTTGCCGCTGCCGGCTTGGTTCTCGTCCCAGTTGTCGAACCGCCCGCCCTGCGTGTCGGTGACGTCGATCACGCGGCTGACCGTGCCATAGCCCGCGCCGTAGAACGTCGTGGTGTAGGTCGTGCCGGGCACAAGGCCGTCGAGCACGACGAAGATCCGGTCGTACTCGGCGGAGGCGGGGTGGTAGAAGTCTTTGAGTGCGGTCCCGATGGTCCCGGTCACGTTGTTGGTGAAGCCGGCGAGCGTCGCGGGGGATTGGCGGTCGCCGTTGGCGCGGAAGGCGTCGACCCAGTAGTTGGAGGTCTGCAGGGCGGCGCCGTTGCCCAGCGTCAGGGCGTTGACGGCGGCGATACTCGGGCCGCCGAAGTTGACGGCGTGCGTGTACGTCTTCCCGGTCGAGACGCCGCTGTCGCCGTCGCCGGTGAACGTCTTGGACGAATAGGTCGGCGCCGACGGCGTCGCGGGCGGCACCGCCGGGACCGGCACGGCCCCGACGATCTCGTTGGTCAGCGCGTACTGGTGGAAGGAGTTGCTGGGGACCAGCGCCGCGAAGCTTAACGTGACCGAGTCGCTGGTCGGCGTGTACGTGTGGCGGACCAGCAGGCCGTTGCCCGAGCCGGTCGCGTTCTCGTCGAACACCAGGTAGCCGCCCAGCCCGTCGGTCAGCGTCTGCACGCGGCCGTCGGCGGCGTAGCCGGTGCAGTAGAACGTGACGGCGTACGTGGTGCCCGGCGTCAGGCCGGTGAGCGTTAGCCGCTCGTCGCCGTACGGGCTGGCGTAGAAGTTGGTGGCCAGCTCCTTACTGGCGCCGGTCAGGTTGTTCGGGAAATCGACGTAGTTGGCCATCTCCTGCAGCGACCCGTTCCAGGAGTTGATCGCGTAGTTGTCGCCCTTCTCGGCCGCGGCTAGGAAGGGCACGCCGTTAACGACCGACCCGTTGCCGTTGAACGATAGGGCGTGGGTGTAGTACTTGAGCGGCGAGATCCCCGAGTCGGCGTCGCCGGTGAACGGGACGGCGTAGGTGCTGGCCACCTCATTGGTGAACCCGCCGAGCAGAAAGACCTGGTCGACGCCCGCGCGGTCGAAGTAGTAGGTGATCGAGTCGGCCCGGGCGGTGAAGACGTTCTCGACGGCGATGCCGCTGCCCTGCCCGTACTGGTCCTCGTTGAACTGGAGGTCGGACTGGCCGTAGGAGTCGCGGACGCTGATGATCCGCGGGTTGTCGCCCACGAAGCCGACGCCGAAGAACGTGGTCCGGTAGAGCTGCCCCGGCGTCAGGCCGGTGAGCGTCACCTGCAGGGTCGTGGGTCCGCCGCTCTGGAAGATGGTCCCGGTCACCGCGCCGATCGCGCCGCCGACGCTCACGAGCAGGTTGCCGGAGGCGGGGTTCTGGAGCGTGCCGTTGTTGTTCGCGCGGATCGAGTAGTTCGGTCCGTCGGGCGAGGTGCCGTCGGCGAAGGCGACGCCGTTGACGGTCGCCGCGCCGCCGGCGGAGTTGACGGCGTGGGTGTACGTTTTGGTCGACTGCACGCCCGAGTCGGAGTCGCCGGTCACGGCGCGGAACGAGTAGGTGCTGGGAACGGTCGGCGGCGGCGTGTAGAGGCCGAAGTTGAGCCCGCCCACGTCGCCGCCGGTCTGCGTCCAGGCGGCCGGGACGTCGAACTGGGTGTTCGTCTGCCGGCCGATGTCCACGGTCGCGGCGGCGAACTGGCCGGTGCCGTTGCTGCCGGCCAGGTTGGCCGCGACGCTCAGGCGGAGGAGTTGGCCCGGCTTGCCGTTGGCCGGGTCGGCCTCGGCGCCCGTCGCGAAGTGTAGGCTGGAGAAGGCCTCCGTGCCGCTGACGGCCTGGCCGATCTGTTGCCGCGAGACGGCCAGGGCGGTGCCGCTGCTGCCGGTGACCGAGGCGATGTACATCGACGTCGCGTCAGTCGCGCTTCCCAGGACGCCGTACGCTAACTGCTGCCCACCGTTCCCGAGGACGTCGACCGTGGTCAGCCGCGTCTCCTGGTTGTCGTTGTTGCCCGATAAGAACGAGCCGGTGTCGGACGTGGCGACCGTGGCGAACTTCCCCTCGTCGTCGGCGATGAGGAACGAGACCATGTAGCCGACTGCGTCGGCGGTCGCCGCGCCGTCGAGGCTCAGGGCGGCCAGGTCAACCAAGCCGTCGGCGTTGTAGTCGCCGGCCGCGATCGACCAGCCGTTCGTGCCGTCGACCGCGAAGGGTTTGCCGACGTCGATCGGGTCGGTCAGCGACGCGCCGAGCGTCACGATGAAGACGACCGACTGGCCGTTGTAGTCGGAGAGGACAGCCAGGCTTTCGGCAGCGCCCTCGGCCGCACCGGCGGCCGGCAGGGCGACGACGGCCTTGGGCGTGCCGGGGACCGCGCCGACGCGGGTCGCCGCGTACCCGCCGTCCCGCGGGCGGGCGTACACGTTCCCGCCGGAGTCGAGCGTGGC
>JAQGHJ010000865.1 GCA_028288905.1 Phycisphaerales bacterium
AGATCTCGGTCATCCGCCGGTGGTAGTGCGTCCGGGCGTCTGCCCAAATGTCCGTCAGGTGCATGGTGGCCAGCCCGCCGCCGGCCTCGTGGAACGCGCGGCGGGCTTGGCCGCACGGGCACGGGACCGGCGGGATCTCGTCGAGCTGGGCGATCGCATAGCGGTCGGACATGGGTCGAAACTCCTTTGGCGTTGACCGGCATCGTACCGCGGGCCGGCCCTTCGCGTCCGCCGTGGCGGGCCCTACGATGCTGCCATGCCCGCCGGTTCGCCGAAACTCTCCGTCGTCGCTTCCGCCCTCGCCCCTGACCTCCGCTCCGCCCCCGCCGTGGCTCGCCAGCTCGGGTTCGGCGGGCTCCAACTGCCCACCGCGTTCGGCGGCACCGACCTGACCACGCTCTCCGGCACCGGCCAGCGCGACGTCCGGCACCTGCTGGCGACGCACGAGCAGCAGCTCGTCTCCCTGTCGGTCGATTTGGGTTCCAAGGGGTTCGGCCCCGGGGCGGACATCGACCGCGTGCTGGCCGTCCTGCGGTCGGCGATGGCCGCCGCCCGCGGGCTGGCGGCGGGCGTGGTCTGTATCGACCTGGGGCCGTTGCCGCAGCCGGCCCGGGAGGAGAAGCCGGTGCCGAAGGTCACGCCGGGGATGGCCGGGCTCATCCTGCTGCCGACGATGCCAATCGACCCGGCCGTCGCCGCCGCGAAGGACAAGCCGGCGGGGACGGCGGACCCGGGTTTCTTCTCCCAGGTGGACGCGGCGCTGTTCGAGCTCGGGCGGCTGGCGGACGCGGCGGGGGTCGTATTCGCCTGCCGGTCCGATCTGGCGTCGTTCGCCGCGCTAGAGCGGGCGCTGCGGGCGGCCAACTGCCCGTGGTTCGGGGTCGACCTCGACCCGGTCGCCCTGCTGCGGGACGAGTGGGAGCCGGACGAGGTGTTCGGCCGGCTCGGCGGTCTCGTGCGGCACGTGCGGGTCCGCGACGCGATCGGCGGGGCCGGCGGCCGCACCCGCCCCGCCGCCGTCGGCCGGGGCGATACGGTCTGGCCCGACCTGCTCGCCCGGCTGGACGATGCCGGGTATCACGGCTGGCTCACCGTCGACCCGACGGAGTTGCCCGACCGCCCCGCCGCGGCCGCGGCGGCGGCCGGGGTGTTGCGCAAGTCCAGGTGAAACCGGTGCCAGTGGCCGGCAACGTAACAACTGGCAACATCGCTGGCGGCCCGGTCGAACCCGTAGGGCCTACACAGCCGCCCTACGACGCTCCGCCTCCGGTCGCGCCCCGGCAAGCGACTCCCTTATCCGAACATCTCCTCCATCACCCGGTAGTGCGTCATCCCCATGCCGAGCTGACGATAGGTGGCTTGGGCGGTGCCGTTGTTCTCCTCAACGTACAGCCGGACGCCGACAGCCCCGGCCTTCTTTGCCTCGATTCGTGAGCGGTTGTAGAGGGCGCGGAAGACGCCTTTGCGGCGGTGATCTGGGTGGACAAACACGCTCTGCACCCACCAGATGTCCCCGTTCCGCCAGTCGCTCCACTCGTGGGTGACCATAAGCTGCCCGACCACTCGCCCGCCGATGTCGGCGACGAAATAGATGGCCTTGTGCGGGTCGGCCAGTGCGGCCGCCACCCCGGGGCCGATGATGGTGGGTTCTAGCGCGTGACCTTCGGTTTCCAGGGCCATCAGGCTGTTAAACTCGGCGAGCGTATCGGCGTCGGCCGAAGTGCCAAGTCGGATGCGCAGCGGCAGCGGGTCGGGCATGGGGACAATGTACCGATTCCCCACTTCGAGGCGACCGAAGGACAGGTTGGAGCGTATTGGGCGTTCGGGCTCACCACGAGGGCACGAAGGCCAAGTAGAAGTGGGGAAGGCGGTGTTCCCCCTTCTTCGTGGCCTACGTGGCCTTTGTAGTGAGCCCGAACGCAGAATTAGGCGTCGGACCCCGCACCGGCGTCAAAGAACGTCGGTCCCGTGCCGTTCGGCCCCGGCGGCGGGCGCCACTTGAGGTTCAGGTGCTCGTAGGCCAGCTTCGTCGCCCGCCGGCCCTGCCGGGTTCGGGTGACGAAGGCGTTCTGCAGCAGGTACGGCTCGATCACGTCCTCGAGCGTGTCCCGCTCCTCGCCCATGCTGGCGGCCACCGCCTCGATGCCGACCGGGCCGCCGTCGTACACCTCGATCAGTGTCCGGAGGAACTGCCGGTCCTGCTCGTCGAGCCCCTTCTCGTCGATCTCGGCCAGCGCGAGGGCGCTCTTCGTGATCGGCACCGTGATCTTGCCGTTGCCCTCCATCACCGCAAAGTCGCGGGTCCGCCGCAGCAGCCGGTTGGCCACCCGGGGCGTGCCCCGGCTGCGGCCGGCCAGCTCCCACAGCGCTTTGTCGTCCGCCTCCACCTTCAGTTGGCGGGCGTTGGCCATCAGGATCTGGTGCAGCGCGTCGGGGCTGTAGAAGTCGAGGTGCTCGCTGATGCCGAACCGCCCTCGCATCGGACCGGTCAGCAGCCCGAGCCGGGTGGTCGCCCCGATCAGCGTGAACGGCTGCAGCGGGATCGTCATCGTCCGGGCGTGGGCCCCTTGGTCGATTGTGATGTCGACCCGGAAGTCCTCCATCGCCGGGTACAGGTACTCCTCGATGACGGCCGACAGCCGGTGGATCTCGTCGATGAACAGGACGTCGCCCCGGTTCAGCTTCGTCAGGATGCCGACGAGGTCTGCCCCCTT
>JAQGHJ010000869.1 GCA_028288905.1 Phycisphaerales bacterium
TGCGCCCGCGGCTTGTTTTGCTGTCGTCCACCGCGTCCGTCGCGGTCACGCCCCTGTTCGCGTCCCCGCGTCCACCGGGTTCGCCTTCAGCAGCTCGCGCGTCCGGCTCACCTCGTCGGCCGTCAGCTCCGGCGCGTGGTCGGCCCGCACGAGCCAGCCCTTGCGGTAGAACCACATCACGATCCCGACGATGATCCCGCCAGTCCCGAGCAGCGACCCCCAGAAGCCGACCGGCGATTCGAGCAGGTGCTTGAACCCCGGCACGTCGAAGTTCATCCCGAAGAACCCTGTGATCACGGTCAGCGGGATGGCGATGACCGTCATCATCGTCAGCGTCTTCATGATCTCGTTCAGCCGGTTGCTGATGCTCGACAGGTAGATGTCCCGGGCCCCGACGACGAGGTCGCGGTACAGCTCGACCATCTCGACCACCCGCACGAGGTGGTCCTGCACGTCCCGCATGAACACCCGGGTCCCCTCGCGGACGAACGGCACGTCCCCACGGGTCAGCTGGGCCACCACCTCCCGCTGCGGGGCGACGATCCGCCGGAGGTTCAGCAGCTCCCGCTTCTTGAACGAGATCTCGGTCAACACCTCGGGGCGGGGGCGGACCAGGGCCCGCTCCTCAAGGTCGTCCAGCGCTTCCTGCAGGTAGTCGAGGATCGGCTCGTAGTGGTCGACCATGTGGTCGAGGATGTTGTAGAGGATCACGTCCGTCCCCCGCTCCAGCAGCCGCTTGGGGTCGGCCTCGGCCCGGGTGAGGATCTCGGACACGCTCTTCATCTGCTCGTCGTGGATCGTGACGAGGTACCGGCCGGAAACGAACAGGTCGAGCTCCTTCGTCCGCACCTTCTCCCGGAACGACTGGAGGTCCGGGCCGTGGAACACCATGTAGAAGTAGCCGGCCTTGCACCCCTCGCCGGTGTGGTCGTAGTTCTCGATCTTCGGCCGCTGCGAGTAGCCGATCGTGTCCTCGATCGCCAGCGGGTGGAACCCGAACACGTCGTCGAGTAGCGCCAGCTCCTCGTCCGTCGGCTTGGACATGTCGAGCCAGAACACCGCGTCCGGGTCCCGCAGGGCCCGGGACAGGGCCGCGGGAGACGTGTCCCGGGACACCTGGCCGTCGTCGAGGATGAACGCGGTGAGCATGCCGGACAATCTACCGCAGGCGGCGGGGTTGGCGTATCGGTGACGCACCGGGGCCGCGCGGGGCGAGCTTAACGTTCTGGCCGTCAGCCGGCTGGGCGGGTTGACGCTTCGGCGGCGCGGCCCGATGCTCCGGGGATGTCCGCCACGCCGACCGATTCGCCCCACCCGCCGGCCGCCGCTCGGCAGTTGCCGCACACGGCCGGCTGCCTCGTCTGCGGGCGGGAGAACCCGCACGGCCTGCACCTGGACCTGCGCGTGGACGCGGCCGGCACGGTGGCCACCGATTTCTCGCCGGGGCCGACCCACATCGGGTTCCAGGGCGTGACGCACGGCGGGGTGCTGGCGACCGTGCTGGACGAGGCGATGGTTTGGGCCGCCACCTGGGCCGGCCGGCGGTTCTGCCTGTGCGGGGAGATGACGATCCGGTTCCGCAAGCCGGCGCACGTCGGGGAGCCGCTGCGGTTCGAAGCTCGGGTCACGGTTGCCCGATCCCGACTTGTCACGACCGTCGGCGTCGCCCGCGACGCGGCTGGGGCGGTCGTCGCCGAGGCGACCGGCAAGTACGTCCCGCTGCCAGACGACCAGAACCGAGCTTTCGTTGCCACGTTAGTCGACGACCCGACCACGGACGAAGCGGCGCGGGTGCTACGGGCAGCGGCGGCAGGCGTTTCGTAACCGCTCCGGCTGGCTTGCGACGCCGCGAACAGCGGAACCCGAACCGTCCATTCCCCTTGTCCGTTCTTCCGCCCCTCTGCGTATTGCCTACCGCATGCTGCCTACTTCTCCTCCCATGCTCGACCAAGCCCTCGCCACCATCGACGCCCGGAAGCAGGCCTCGCTCGCGCTGCTGACGGAGTTCCTGCGGATCCCGAGCGTCAGCACGAAGCCGGAACACGCCGGCGACCTGAAACGGTGCGCCGACTGGCTGGCCGGGCAGTTCCGCGACGCCGGGCTGTCGGCCGACGTCCACCCGACGCCGGGGCACCCGGTCGTTGTCGCGAAGAACGTGCACAAGCCCGGCCGGCCGACGGTGCTGCTGTACGGGCACTACGACGTGCAGCCGCCGGAGCCGCTGGAGTTGTGGACGACGCCGGCGTTCGAGCCGACGGAGCGGAACGACGAGACCGGGCACCCGGCGATCTACGCCCGCGGGTCGGCCGACGACAAGGGGCAGGTCTGGTGCCACGTCGAAGCCGTCCGGGCCCTGATGGCCACCGGCGGCGGGGACCTGCCCGTCAACCTCACCGCGCTGATCGAGGGCGAGGAGGAAATCGGGTCCGACCACCTCGACCAATTCGTCGCCGCCAACGCCGACCTGCTCCGGGCCGACGTCGCGATCATCAGCGACACGAGCCAGTTCGACCGCGGGTTGCCGGCCATCACGTACGGGCTCCGCGGGCTGTGCTACATGGAGGTGTTCCTGACCGGACCGAGCCACGACCTGCACTCGGGCATGTACGGCGGCTCCGTCCCGAACCCGGCCAACGTGCTGTGCGAGTTTATCGCGAGCCTGCACGACAAGGACGGCCGGGTGAACCTGCCGGGTTTCTACGACCGCGTGGTGCCGCTGACGGCGGCCGAGCGGGCGGAGTGGCAGAAGTTGCCGTTCGACGAGGCCGCGTTCGCGGCGTCGCTGAACATCCCGCACGGGAACGGCGAGCCGGGGTACAGCACGGTCGAGCGGCAGTGGGCCCGCCCGACGCTGGACGTGAACGGCATCACGACCGGCTACCAAGGGCACGGGGCCAAGACGGTCATCCCCGCCAAGGCGTCGGCCAAGATCTCGATGCGGCTCGTGCCGGACCAGGACCCGGCCGAGGTGCAGCGGCTGTTCGAACAGGCCGTCCGCGACCGGCTGCCGAAGAACGTGACCGTCGAGTTCAAGCAGCACGGCCTGGCCGGGCCGGTGCTGACCCCGGCCGACTCGCCGGCCGTCCGGCTGGCCCGCGAGGCGCTGGCGGCCGGGTTCGGGACGACGGCCACCACCCTCGTCCGCGGCGGCGGGAGCATCCCGGTCGTCGCCCTGCTGAAGCGGGTGCTCGGCATCGACACCCTGCTCGTCGGCTTCGGCCTGCCGGACGACCGGGTCCACTCGCCGAACGAGAAGTTCGACCTCGACGCCCTGCACAAAGGGACGCGGACGGCGGCGGCGCTGTACGCGACGCTGGCGGGACTGCACGCGACGAAGTAGCCGTCGGGAGGACAATGCTCCACCCACGGCGAACGGGCGGACATGCGACCGCCAAGTCGCGAAGACCGCGAAGGAAGACGGCGAAGGAAACTCACGGGTGGAAGTGACGGCGGGGCTCGGGTCGCGCTAGGCCCGTGCGTCGGCCGGGCCAGAGTGGCCGCCCCCACGCGTGTCATCCTGAGCGGAGCGAAGGACCTCGCGTCCACCGCGCGACCGGACCAGGAGGCAAAGGGTAGTCGAATGTGAAAGGGTGGCCGGTCGATTGTGCCCGCCGTGGGGCCACCTTTTCACATGCCACGGTTCTCGTGCCGCTGGTCCGGTCGCGCAGTGGACGAGGGGTCCTTCGCTCCGCTCAGGATGACACGCGTGGGGCGGCCGGCGCGTCTCGGCACCAGCTTCCCGTCCGTCGTTTCCCGTCGCGTCTGCCTTCGCGCCTCCGCGGTCGCATGTCCGCCCGTTAAGCGTGAGCCGTTGGTCGCCTTCCCCGCCGCTCAGTCGGCCGGCGGGGCGAGGAGTTCGCGCGGGTTCGTGACGGTCAGCCGGTCCACCGCCTCGTCCCCCACGAGCCGAATCGCGTTCCTCAGCCCTTCGAGCCGCACGTCGAGCGACCGCGGGTTGTGCAGGTCGGACCCGAGCACCCAGTACGCCCCGCGTCGCAACAGCCCGTCGGCCACGGTGCGGGTCATGGACCCGACCGGGTTGGCGAAGCATTGCAGGTTCCCCTGGAGTCGCAGGCCGAGCTCGTCGGTGAACAAGCCGATGAGGCCCGGGTCGAGTTGGACGGCCCGCATCCGCTCGGGGTGGGCGAGCACGCACGTCACGCCGCCGGACTGGAGGTGGCGGACGGCCGGCCTGAAGAAGTCGGGCAGCCGGTCGGCCCAGAGGTCGAACAGCACGACCTTTCCCCGCATGCCGTAGCTGACGACGGCGTCGGCCGGATCGTCGACCGTCTCCGGCCGCAGGTTCATCTCGCCGCCGGGGTGCAGCGTCAGCGGGACGCCGACCGCGTCGAGCATCGCCTGGAGGTCGGCCACGCGACCGGGGATCTCGTCGGCCGAGTTGTGCGGCAGGCTCGGCCACACGTGCGGGGTGCAGAACAGGTGCGCGTACCCGGCCTCGACCATCCGGCGGGCGCACGCGATGGAGTCTTCGACCGTCTTGCACCCGTCGTCCACGTCGGGCAGCAGGTGGGCGTGGACGTCGATCCGGCCGGGGGAGGGCGGGGACTGAGGGGCGGCGAGGTGGGCGGGCATGAGGAGACGTATTGTACCGCTGACCGCGGCGGTAGGGGGCCGTTGGGGATGGCACAGCCGCCTCGAACATCGGCCGGGCTCCTCGCTCTCCAGGCGGGAGAGGCGGGGGCGAGGGCGGACGTCGAAACGGCTCGGTGCCCTCCGGCCCTAAATGACAGCAGGCCTGATGTATCGCTGTTATTTGCCGCCTTCAGAGCTCTCCGCACGCCGTGCCGGCAGAGTCAAAAGCGCCTCCCCGTGAACCTCGGCTTTTGGCGGGGGCCGCCACTCAGCCAAGTTGCGATGCAACTTGGCAACAGCCGCCTCGAACTGCTGCCGGTCGAGAATGATCGGTTCGATCCGAGCGAGCACAAGCTGACCGCCGCGCCAGGTGGAAACGTTCCGGAGAGTGAGCGTGTCGCCGGAAACGATGACGTCGGCGGACACGCCGCTGCAAGCATACTGTCCGCACCCGCACGCGAAGAGGATTGCCCCTTCCGCACCGTCCCTCCTCGCCGATTCCCCAAGCACGGTCTCATCGATCTTGTAGTCGCCGCCGCACCACGGGAGCACATCGTCGAACCCCTCGTCGCCGAGCGCTGCCTTGACGCGCGAGCCCAGATCTTCGCCGTCGATGTGGAACTCCACGTACGGCTCCTCGCAACCTTCTCGAAT
>JAQGHJ010000874.1 GCA_028288905.1 Phycisphaerales bacterium
GGATCTCGGCGCGGGTGCACCAGCACGGGTAGAGAAGATCCCGGTCCGCGAGTTGTGCGACCGCCGCGGCGTAGGCCGGATCCCGATCGGACTGCCGGACGACCTCGCCGTCCCAGTCGAGCCCGAGCGCGGCGAGATCCCGGAGCTGCCCCTGCTCGTGCTCGGGCCGGCTGCGTCCGCGGTCGAGGTCCTCGACGCGCATCACGAACCGTCCGCCGGTGCTGCGGGCGCGCAGCCAGGCCACGAGGGCGGTGCGCAGGTTTCCGAGGTGCAACGGCCCGCTCGGACTGGGGGCGAATCGGCCGTCGTGCTGGGCCATCTGGCCAGCGTAGCGACGCGCCGCTACGCAGAGCGCTCACGCGCGTGCGTATCCTCGGCCCCGATGGAGTCCAGTCAGTTCAGCAAGCGCGGGGCGAAGGCCCGCGGCCTCGACGAGGAGTCCGCCGCGGCCCCTGCGGTCGACGAGGCCCACCGCGAGTGCTGGGTCTGCCGCAGCACCGGCAAGCTCATCTCGGGCGCGGACGGCGAGCCGCACGAGGTCGTCTGTCCGTGGTGCGAGGGCAGCAAGCTGACGATCCCGGTGCACGACGCGCAGGACAACCCCTCCGAGACCCCTCGGGAGAAGACCCCGGAGGAGATGGAGGCGGCGAAGGAGCGCGCGAAGGCGATGCTCGCCAAGCGCGGCGGCTCCAAGAAGGCCCCGGCCGACGGCGCCAAGAAGCCCGCGGCGAAGAAGAAGCCGGCGGCCAAGAAGGCGGGCGCGAAGAAGGCCCCCGCCAAGCGCGCCGCCAAGAAGGACGTCCCCCCGGCGAACACGCCGATCCCGCGTCCGATGACGCGCCGCACGGTCAAGAGCGGCGACGAGGGCTGACGGGCCGCGAGCGGCCGGTTGGCCGCTCGTTGAGGTCCCTCAGGGTTTGGATCGGTGGTCGGCTGACCGCCCAGGTCAGGCGGCGGACGCCGGCTCCGCGACGCTGGGAGACTCCGGCTGCGGCGTCGGGGAGGTCCCGCCGCTCTCGGACACCGGGCGGGCCGGCTTGACGACGAGCTGCCCGATGACCTTGCCGGAGTTTTGCAGCTTCAGGTCGTAGCGACCGGGCGAGATCGCGGTGAAGAGGATGGGCGTCGGGATGTTCGCGGCGATCCCCTCGTCGAGCCCGAACGCGTCGATGATCAGCGTGTCGTCCTCAGCAAGCTTCACCGTCAGCTGCACCGACTGCCCGACCCGGGCGACGATCGGCTTGGCCCGGGGCACATCGGCGTTGATGACCCGAGTGGGGGCGGGAGCCGGAGCGACGACCGTCTCGGTGGCGGTGCGCTTGTCCTCGCGGTTCTGCTCGTTCTCGGCCGCGAAGCCAGCGACGAGCGCCAGCACCGCCACCATGGCCGTGGCGACGATGAGAAGGCGAAGCGGTTTCATCGCTCCTCATTGTGGCGGATGGGCGCTCGGGGCGGGGCGGCAGTGGGCGCGACCGGCCGTTCAGGTGCCGACGATGACCGGAACGCTACGAAAGCTGCCCGGAACGAATGTTGCGTTGTCCTTCAGACCGATCATGGCGGCGCCGATCACGAGCGGATCACGGTAGACCGCGGTGGAGGTGGAGAGGGTCGACGTCAAAGCCGAGACGACGTCCGTGAGGGTCCCTCCGATCCCGAGGATCCCGTTGAGCAGCGTCTGATCGCCCGGCACGAGAACGGACGTGCTCGAGGTCTTCGACGTCTTGGTCCACGGACCCCACTCGCACCACGACAGACCGAGGAATCCGCAACCCTTGGTCTGCCGGCGGGTCCATCCTTCCATCCCGACGGGGACCGACCCCCCGAGACCGAGACGGCTGGCGACATCGGTACTGCTCAGCCCCTTGAGGGCCGCCTTGAAGATTCCGCATCCGGCGGCCGCGTCGGCGGGCGGGTCGCCTACCGGCGTCGCGGATCCGGCAGGAAGCGATTGCGCCTCGTTCCGAATCCCGGCCACTTCGTTCACAAGCCCGCCCACGAGGCCCAGGACGCTGCCCACGAGATTCGTCACCAAATTCGTCAGCGGCGTGATCAACGGAATCGAGGCGGGGAGTGAGCAGATCCGATCGTCGAGGGTGCTCGTAGCCGTATTCAGGAGCGCGTTGGTTACCGTGCTGCCCCCGCTGAGATCCGGCGGAATGATGCCCAACTGGCCCTTTGCGCCATCGACCCAGACGGCACCTTGAACCTGTCCGCCCGCCTCGATTCGTACGGCTTCGTGCGAGGCGGCGTTCTTGCGCTCGGCGACCGAGCAGTCATTGATGTCCGACGACGTTCGCGAGCTCGTGTCGCACTCGCCAAGGTTCAGGCCATAGACGACACCCTTGAACTTGCCGGTCACGCGGACGCCGCCTCTGGCGACGACGAAGATCCGGGCCTGGTGATCTCCCGACAACGTGCAGTAGTTGTCGCCGTTGCCCACCTTGTCGATGAACACGACCGACTGGCTGTACTGGCCCGTCGCGACCGCCGGCATCGTGTTCCACTGAGTGTCGGTCACGCAGGGTACGTTGGCCCCCGCAGTGTTCCGCGTCGTGATGTCGCCATAGCCCCCGGGGTTCAGCACCCCAGGGCCAATTCCCGCGTTCTGCTGATCTACCGCGAGGTCGCGGTACGCCTGGATCGCACGCGGGGTCGTTGAGCTCCAGCCGGCGAGGGTTGTGAAGCGATTCGTGCCAAGTACGCTGTTGAGCGTTCCGAGCCCGAGCGAGGACACGAGCTGCCCGGTGCCCGCTACGGCGCCGGACAGGCAGAGGTCAAGGTTCAGTGCGTTGGGCTGCAGGTTCGTCGTGTTGCTCAGACCGTTGAGCAGGTCACAGCGAGTCCCGATCTTGGCGTTCGCTGGAATCCTCGTCGGGAAGTCGTCGACTTCGGGCTTCGTTCCGAGGACGGTGCCGAGCACCGCGTTGCCGAGGGTGCCGCCGTTCAGCAGGCTGCCGAGTGCCGACGAGAGGCCGAGTGACATTTTGCCGGTCGCGATGGCGACGTCGGACGAGGGCACGAAGTCGCTTCCGCCCTGAACGACCTTCGCGGCGACTGCGCTTCGGCGGACATCGGCATCCTGGGCGGTCAGGATCCTGGTCTGGGCGCGAATCCACAGCGTCTTGTGCCCGTTGACCGTTCCGGTCGAACCGCTGCGTTCGAGCGTCGCGCTCGTGAATCGGTTGTCGGTGGCGGTTACGCCCGCGTCAGTCGTGGGGCACAAACGAATGGTCCACGAGGCGGCTCGTTCCGCCTTGCCATAGGCGCTCAGCGTGACGTCCTTCTTGAAGCGCGTCCGGACCTCCGTTTCGATGCGTCCGGCCAGGCTCGAAGCGGGGTTTGTAAGAGCCGCGTTCGGGTCGGTCGTGAGCTTGCCGGAGATCACGCCACCGGTACTGCAATTGGTCGTCGACCAGTCAGCGGCGACACCGGCGGCCAGGACGTTCGCGGTGCTCGTGGCGACGCCTTCCGCCAGGGTGTGCGCCGCGTCGATGTCGCGTTGCTTCGAAGCGGCCTGGGTCTGGGTGTCGACGAGCGAGAGGAGCGCGAACCCGAGTCCGAGCGCGACGACGAGGAGAACGACCACCGGGATCATCACCCAGCCGGCGTCGTCACCCATCGCAGGTCTGCGACCGCCCGAAGCGGGGTCGATAGATCGGTTCAACATCAGACACGCGTCCTGTTCAAGGGGTGATGACGTCATCACGGTTGCGGAACGAGACCGCGCCGGAAAGCA
>JAQGHJ010000882.1 GCA_028288905.1 Phycisphaerales bacterium
CCGCGTCCACGGCGGCCGCGGCGCGGCGGGCGAGCTGGTCGTCCGTGCACGCCGCCCGCCGCACGGCCGACCGCTGCCGGGCGGACAGCGCGTGCCGGTCGCCGACGACCTTCAGGGCCGCGACCTCGCCGTACCCGCGGGACAACAGCCAAGACAGCTCGGCCGCCGCGGTGCGGAGGGCCGGCCAGCGGTCGGGGTGGAACAGCCGCCCGTCGTCCGGGTGCGGGCCGCGGTGGGAGCGGGTGTCGGGCATCGGGGGGACAACGGTAGGGCGTCCACGGACAGGCGGAGGGGCCGGCGATCGGTAAGATTCGACCACCGGGCGGCCGCCCGTCATTCGTCAGGCCCGTCCGCCAGCAGCACGTCCAGTGTGTGTCAACGGCGTCCTCTTTGTACCGAGCGCCGGCCGCGAGCTTGCTGACCGCGACGCCACAATTCGCCCGTGAGTGGCGGGGAGACCCCGGCGTCGGGACCGCCTTTCAAGGCGACCGGTCAGCGACTACTTGCAGACGCCGCACGAGTGATTGCCGCTGTTGTTTGCCCTCGGACACACCCACCGAAGCCGACCGGCGTATCCCAGTTCGGGATCGGGTTCGTCAAGGTGAGCGTGGGCGGCGTCCAGCGGTTGCCCGCTCGCCTCGCAAACGCCATTGAAGGGATACCTCCTCCTCGCGGCTGCGCGGCCTTTGTTGCGGTGCCGGACGGCGAGCGAAGTGAGTCGTTTAGAAACGCCGCTCGGGCTGTGCGCCTGAAGAACCGCTTGGTCCAACACGGCGCGTGCGAGTTCGACAAGCGCCCGATCGTGTTCGTCTAGGTTCAACACCGCGGTCTCCGCGTCGATCGATTCGAACAGCTCCGGTCGCCGCATCAGCGCCGACGGACTCTTCGCCCAACCGGCAACCGCCGGGGTTAGCCCGGGGCGGCGGCCACCGGCGTGAGGGTCATCACCGTCGTGCGGCCGGCCCCGCCGGCGGACCGCAGGCCCTGCACCTCGACCGCCTCGCCGGCCCGGACGTCGACGACCGTCGTGAACGCCGCCACCCCGCGGGCCCGGTCCGCGAAGTGGAGTGTGACCCGAAACCGGCCGTCCGCCAACGCCCGGACGGACCCGCCCACCTCAACCGCGCGGCCGGCGGTCCGGAACGTGGCCCCGAAGTCGTGGCCCGGCACGGCCAGGACGCTGACGGCCGGCTCGCCGGCTGCCGGCCGGGTTGCCGCCGCGTCGGCGGGTGCCGGTTGGGTGGCGGGTGCCTCCGTCGTCCGGAGGTCGACCCGTACGTCCGCGCCACGGGCGTGGGCGGCAGCCAATAGGCAGGTGACGGCCGCGGTGGCGAGGGCGGTACGCATGAGGAATCCTGGGGTGAGGGAACACGGGCCCGCCGGGCGACCGGGACCGCGCGGGCCCGCACCCGGACATCGCATGATCCATCACGCCGGGGCGGCCCGACTCGGGGCCGCCCGATCCGACGGTCCGCTATCGGCCGTCCCCCTCTGCCGCCCGCACCCCGGCCGCAACCTTGGGCAGCCAGTGGGCCGGGTCCTCCATCCACAGTCGGCTCGGCGAGTCGGCGATGGCCTTGGCGAGCCCGGCCGCCGTGTCCGGCAGCACCGCCAGGTAACGATCTTCGACGAGGGCGCACGACCAGTCCCGCGTCACCTCCAACAGCCCGGCGACGAGCGGGGGCTGGCCGTCCTGCAGTCGATGCGGACGCGAACCGACCCGACACGGCCCTGCTCCAGCCCGACGTCGATCCGGTCGCCCTGCCGCGTGCCGAACAACAGCATCTCTTCGGACCACGACCGGCCCCGCGGCAACAGCGCCGCTAACCGCTCCCGGTAGTCGCCAGGCGGTTGCCGGTCCGACCACCGGTCCGCCGTCTCGAACTCGGCTGGCTTGATCCGCGGGCGGCCGCCGATGCGCTCGGCCGGGATCACCTCGATGTCGAACTGCCACAGGGCCATGCCGGGCCTACCTCGTGTGGATCATCCGCCGGCCGGCACCAGACTTGGCGGCCTCGCCCGTGGGCCTGGCCGTTGGCACACGGCACGGCCCGAGAGCCATCGGCGAGCGCGCCGCGCGAGAGACGAGTGGCGGTGTCGGCCCACCGCCGAACGACTTATCCGACTCGCCCGCACCTTCAGAGGGCGCGTCTTGGGAATAGAGGCGAGGGCGGCGCTACCGGCCGCGGTTATCCACCAGTTCTTCGTCCAGTCTCCAAGACTTGACCAGCGAGTCCCGGAGGGCGTGGGACAGGGTGTACGCCGCCCGTTGGTCGGCCGTCAGGTTCGACAGGACCGGATCGACGGCCCTCGCCAATTCGATCATCCCCTTCTCGACGCCGACGCCCTCGACCATGCTCAGCTCCGCCACGTACAGCTCGCGGAACCGGGTCCGGGCCTTCTTCAACTCCTCCTCCGTTCGGCTCTCGGGGGTGGCGAGCACGCCCGCCGCCTGCACCGTTTCCAAGTAGAGGCGCTGCCGCAGCTCCAGGAACGGCTTTGCCGCCTCGGCCTGCCGCCGCTCGGCGTCGCCCTTCGACTGGTCGTAGTACTTCTGCACCTCCAGCGCCCGCGTGGCGGCCTCCTTCTCCCGGGCGGCCGCCTCCGTCTTCCGGGCGGCGTTGAAGCTCAGGACGGACAGGACGACACCGATCACCACGCTCACCACTTGGATCAGCTTCGAGATCGAATCGAGGGTGCTGGGTGTCTTCTTCGCCGGGGCCGGTGTCGTGTCGCCGTCAGTCATCGCTCGCTCCCCCTTTAGGTGCCCTGCCGCCGTACGACCCATCGACTGATCCCAGGGTCGCCGGGCTCGGACAATCTACGTCGACGGCCGCCTAATTCAATAACTTGCCTTCGTGGGTGCAAACCCATGCCTAACTCACATTGTCACGCCCGGACGGCGACGGTCCGATAATTCCCTCATTCCGGTCGTGCCTACGGGCCGATCTAGTCGAACGGACAGACGGTGCAGCCGGCCGGCGCTGCGGCGCCGGTCGGCGTGGCCGGGCCGACCCGGTCCGTCTGACCCGCGGCGGCCCCCGCGTCGCCACCCACTCCCATGATCACCCCCAACCGCAAGACGCTGTCGCTCGACGCCCTGTTGGCCCTCCGGTCCGGCGCCCGCGCCGCCGGGCGGACGGTCGTGCACTGTCACGGGTGCTTCGACGTCGTCCACCCCGGGCACATCGCCCACCTCCAGTTCGCCCGGTCGCTCGGGGACGTGCTGGTCGTCAGCGTGTCGGCCGACGCCCAGGTGAACAAGGGGGCCGACCGCCCGCTCATCCCGCAGGACCTGCGGGCCGCCTCGCTGGCCGCCCTCGAGTGCGTCGACGCCGTCTACGTCAACCCGGACCCGACGGCCGCCGGGCTGCTGGAGGCGCTGCGGCCCGACGTGTACGTCAAGGGCCGGGAGTACGAGCGGAACGCCGACCCGCGGTTCGCGGCCGAGCGGGACCTGGTCACCCGCCACGGCGGCCGGGTCGTGTTCAGCGGCGGGGAGGTCGTCTACTCGTCCACCGCCCTGATCGGCCGGCTCAAGAGCCGCGACGCCCGGGCCGAGCGGCGGCTGAACGACGAGAAGGTCAGCCGGTTCCGCGACCGGCACGCGCTCGGCGACGACGAACTGGTCCGGCTGCTGGCGGCGGGGCGGGGGCGGCGGGTCGTGGTCGTCGGCGACGCGATGGTCGACCGGTACCACTTCTGCCTGCCGACCGGGGTGGCCGGCGAGGCCCCGATGATGAGCCTTCGGGCCGTCGAGCAGACCGACTACGACGGGGCGGCCGCCGTCGTCGCGCTGCACTTGGCCGGGCTCGGGGCGGACGCGGCGCTCGTCACCACCATCGCCCCGGACGCGATGGGGGCCGACAGTGCCGCCCGGCTGGCGGCGGCGGGGGTGGCCGTCCGCGGCGTGCCGGCCCGGCGGCGAACGATCTGCAAGCACCGGTACCTGGCCGACGGGGCGAAGCTGTTCAAGGTCGACGAGGGCGAGCCGCTCCCGCCGGACAGCCGGGTGGACGAGCAGCTGGCGGCCGAGCTGCTGGCGGCGGCGGACGGGGCGGACGCCGTGGTGTTCGCCGACTTCGGGTACGGCACGATCACGGGCGGGCTGCTCGACCGCGTGCTGCCCGAGCTGCGGCGGCGGGTGCCGGTGCTGTCGGCCGACGTGAGCGGGCGGCAAAGCAACCTGCTCCGGTTCCGGCAGTTCGACCTGCTGTGCCCGACCGAGCGGGAGGTGCGGGAGGTGCACCACGACTTCGCCAACGGGCTCAACGCCGTCGCCTGGAACCTGCTGGAGCAGACGGCGGCGAAGCAGGCGATCGTCACGCTCGGCAAGCAGGGGCTGGTCACGTTCGACCGGGCCGGCCTGCCGGAGCACGGCCGGCTGCGGAGCGAGCACCTGCCCACGCTGGCGACGGACTGCGCCGACGTCCTCGGGGCGGGCGACGCGCTGCTGGCGACGGCCACGTTCGCCCTGGCGGCCGGCGGGTCGCTCCAGGCGGCGGCGCTACTGGGGGCGATGGCGGCGGCCGTCGCCGTGGGGCAGGTGGGGAACGAGCCGGTGACCGTGGAACAGATCTTAGAGCAGTTGGGCTGGGAGGCGGGCGGCGAGGGGGCGGGCGGGGCGACGGCAGGCCGGTTGGCCGGCGACGCGATGAGCAGCGCCGGCGACGCGACCGGCAGGATGGCCGCGACGGTGTCGGCCCGCTTGGCGTCTTAGCCCCGACGGGGCGGCAGCCTCGTAGCCCAGGGTGATGGCCGGGCGGAACGCCCGGACGAACCCTGGGTTCGAAGAAGTCGAAAAGCCTCCGGAGCCCCGAAGGGGCGGAAGAGCCGGCGGGCTTCGACGGCGCGGGCCCGCCGGCTCTTCCGCCCCTTCGGGGCTTTGGTCACCGTGTCGTGCGAACCCAGGGTTCCCTCCCCGGCCTGCGGCCGGTCGGTCACCCTGGGCTATGGTGCTTCCGCCCCTTCGGGGCTCAAGACCGCCCGGCGATCGGCCGAACGACCCTCGCGCTTGGCGACCCTCGCCCCGGGCGTCGCTTCGCCCCCGTCACCTCACCGCGGCCCGGCGGCCCGCGGCTGGCCCGGGTTCGTCGGGATCTCGCCCATCCGCTGCTCGTACTGACGGACGAGCTGCTGCAGGCTCAGGGCCAGCCGCTTGACGTTCGGGTAGCTCAGGATGATCCGGTCGGTCACCTTGAACAGCAGCTGCTGCCCGCCGGCCCCGGGGTTCGGGTTGGCCATGTTGAACCCGTAGTCCAGCACGACCTCCTCGGCCGTCGTGTGGATGCGGTAGGCGTTGGCGAAGCTCGTCTGCATCTTGCTCTCGTCGAGCAGGAGCTGGACCTGTTGCTCGCCGCCGGGGGCCGGCTGGACCGGGTTGGTTTCGTCTGCCATCGATCGTGTTCCCTGTGGGTGTTGCGGACGGTCTCGCCCGCCTTGGACGACGCACGGCCGCGCGCGTCACGCGCCGACCTTGTGGCGGCGCGGGCGGCTTCGTCCCGCCCGGCCCACCCGACCTCCGGGCGGGACGCGGTATTGTGGGCAAGGCGAGCGGGATTTCCACCCGCCTTCCGCCGCCACACCGAGATTACACCACGGCCGACGTGCCGGTCGGGCGGGGCGACCCCGGGGGCGACCCGGCCGCGCCGGCGGCACACGCCCACAACCCCTTCGGCCGACCGCGAAAGCTAAACGCCCGCCCGCCCTCGGCCCTGTCGATGCGGGCCGACGACCCGCTACAATACCGTTATGCCCACCGCGACCGCCGATCCTGCCGCCGCGCCCGTCTCGCCCGCCACCGCCGCCCTCGTCGCCCGGTTGACCGCCCTCGTCCCGCCGGGCGGGGTGCTGTCCGACCCGGCCAGCCTGCTCGTGTACGAGGCCGACGGGTTCACGATCGCCAAGGCCCGCCCGGCCGCCGTCGTGTTCCCGACCACGCTCGAACAGGTCGTGGCCGTCGTCAAAGCGGTCGGCGACGCCGGCGTGCAGATCGTCCCCCGCGGCAGCGGGACCGGGCTGGCCGGCGGGTGCGTGGCGTTCGAGAACGGCGTCGTCGTCTCGACCACCCGGATGAACCGCATCCTCAAGATCGATGTCCCCAATCGGGCCGCGTACGTCGAGGCCGGCGTGCGGAACACCCAGCTGTCCGACGCCGTCCTGGCCACCCCCGGCGGGGCGGCCTACCACTTCGCCCCCGACCCCAGCAGCCAGCGGGCGAGCACCATCGGCGGCAACGCCGCCACGAACGCCGGCGGCATCCACACCCTCAAGGACTTCGTCAGCTCGAACCACGTCCTGGGCATGGAGCTGGTCTTGCCCGACGGCCAGGTGGTGACGGTCGGCGGGCAGAACGGCAGCACCGAGGCCGGCCCGTTCGACCTGCCCGGGCTCGTCTGCGGGTCCGAGGGGACGCTCGGGCTGGTGACGAAGCTGTGGGTCCGGCTCGCCCCCCGGCCGCTGCACTTCCGGACGATCGTCGGCATGTTCGACTCGACCTCTAGTGCCTGCGAGGCCGTCAGCGAGGTGATCGCCGACGGCATCCTGCCGGCCGCCATGGAGATGATGGACGGCAAGATGGTCAAGATCATCGAGGACGCCTACCACTTCGGCTTCCCCGCCGCCACGCAGGCCCTGATCCTGACCGAGATCGACGGCATCCCCGAGCTGCTCGACGCCCAGGCGGCCGACGTCGAGGCGATCTTCCGCAAGCACGGCGCGTTCGACCTCCAGACCAGCGGCGACCCGGCCCGCCGGGCGATGCTGTGGAAGGCCCGCAAGGCCGCGTTCGGGGCGATCGGCAAGATCAGCCCCAGCTACTGCACCCAGGACGCCTGCGTCCCGCGCAGCATGCTCGCCCAGGTGCTCCAGCGCATCGACGAGATCGGCACGGCCCACGGCCTGAACATCAACAACGTGTTCCACGCCGGCGACGGGAACGTCCACCCGATCTTCCTGTACGACGACCGGGACGAGGCCCAGGTCCAGAACACGTTGGCCGCCGCCGAACAGATCCTCAAGTACTGCATCGACCTCGGCGGCACCCTGACCGGCGAGCACGGGGTCGGCGTCGAGAAGCTGCACCTGATGCCGTACCTGTTCGACGAGCGGACGATGGCCCAGTTCGCGGCCGTCAAGCACGCGTTCGATCCCGAAGAGCGGATCAACGCCGGGAAGATGATCCCGAGCGACAAGGTGCGGGTGACGCTCGTGAAGCCGGGGCGGAAGGCGCCGCAATGACTGGGGCGGACGAGGCCCGTTAACCCCCGATTCAGGCCGAGAGGCACGAGGCGGGGTACGCTTTCACCGCGTCGTCCGCCGTCAGGATCGTCAGCCCGTGCTGCAACGCCTGGGCGACGAGCATTCGGTCGAACGGGTCCCGGTGCAGGGGCGGCAGCCGCGCCACGTGAGCCATCACCGCCTCATCGATCGCGAGGCTCGCGATGTTGTGGGCGACCCGCTGCCGCGGCAGGTATTCGTCGGGCGGGGCCGGCAGGGCGAGTTTGCCCAGCCCGTGTTTGATGACGGCCTCCCACACAGAGGCGACGCTCAGGTACACCTCGTTCGCCGTGCTTTGGATCGCCGCCCGGAATGCCGGCGGCAGGGCTGGGTCGCCCGCGACGTACCACAGGAACACGTGCGTGTCGGCCAACAGCCTCATTTTGCCTCGAAGTCGGCGAGCACGTCCTCCGGCAGTGAGGCGTCGAAGTCGGCCGGGACCGTGAACTCGCCGGCCGCCAGCCCGTACGGTCGCAGCCCAGTAACCGTGTTGGCGGGCGCGGGTACCGGCTTGACCTCAGCGACCGGCCGGTCGTCCCGGACGATGACCAACGTCTCCCCCCGCTCGACCCGACGGAGGAAGCCGAGCACGTCCCGTTCGACGTCGTGAACCGTGACCGTGGTCATGGCGGTATGATACGACGGCTTCGCCACGGACGCCGCCAAACGACCCGGCTCGCCGAAGGGGCACGATCCGCGGAACTGGCCGACCCCGTTGGGACGAGGGGCAACGCACCGGGAGACCGGCGGCGTACCGGTCGGGCCCTGGCGGTTCGTAGGGTCCGCACCGCGGACCGTTCCTCGTGCGCCGGCCCATGACGGTCCGCGGTGCGGACCCTACAACGCCATCACGAGCGCCGGTGCCCGCGGCCGCCTCGGGTCCCCAGCCGAACATGAGACGCGTCCCTGCCGCCATCCTCTGCCTGCTCTACGCGGCCTGCACCGGCTGCTGCCCGAAGCGGGAAGAGAACCTGTGCCGGGTCGTGGACGTGGCCGACCTCCGGCCGATCCCCGGGGCGACGGTCTGGATGCAGCCGTGGGCCCCGATCCACCCGTTCTGGCCGGCCGGCGACCGGGACGTCACCGACGCCGCGGGCGAGGCGCGGCTGTCCCTGCCGGCGGGGTACTGGTGGTACTTCTCCCGGGCCGGGGCGGACGGGTATTCGCCGGTGGCGGACCCCGACAAGCGGCCGCCGCAGGACCACCGCGAGCTGCACACAACTCACGTCTTCTACCTGTCGCGCGACCCGACCGGGCGGCCGTAGGGGGCGAGTCGCAATCCGATCATGTTCCACCGCCGCCCCCACAACCCGACCGCCTACGACGACGACTGGGAGGACCAGCCGGCCAGGGGCCGTTTTACCAGTGGGGCCTCGGGCTGATCGTCCCGCTGGGCGTGGCGGCGGTGGGCGCCCATGCGTTCGTCACCGGCCACGCCGTCTACGGCCGGGCTGGCATGGAACTGCACTTGGCCGGGGTCAACGCGGCGGCGTTCGGGGTGGCGGCGGTGTCGGCGGCCGTCTTCCTGCACTGCCACTACTTCTGGGGCAACGTGTACGACCAAGTATGGTTCGCGGTGCTCGGCAAGATCGTCGCCGCGGCCGGGGTCGTCGGCGGGCTCGGGACGCTGATCGTGCGGGTGGGCGTGCTCGGGACCACCGGGTAACGGTCTGTCGCGGGGCGTCCGACGCGGCCGGCGGACGGACGTGCCAACCCTGCGTGGCCTCTTGGAAGATCCGTCCCCAATTCTACTCGGCCCGCCCATCGGGGTTTCGCCTACACTCGCCGGCCGCTTTGTTCTTATTCCCCACCCGCGGCGTTAGGTCGGCGGGTCGGTCGAGCCGCCCGCTTTCGGAGGCCCTGCCTTGCCGCTCTTCACGACGACGATCGCCGCGTCCGCCGCCGCCCTCGGAACCCTGTCCTTCGGAATCCCGTCCCTCGCCGCCGCCGCCGTCGGCGGGGCGGGGGGGCTCGACACGTTGCTCTCCGGCCAAGCGGCCGTCGCGTTCCTGACGCTCGCTGCCCTCGAGATCGTCCTCGGCATCGACAACGTCGTGTTCATCGCCATCCTCGTCGCCAAGCTGCCGCCGGAGCGGCAGGCGGCCGCCCGGCGGCTGGGGCTCGGGCTGGCCATGGGCATGCGCATTCTGCTGCTGCTGGCGATCAGCTGGATCATGGGGTTGACCCAGCCGCTATTCGGCATCCCGGCCGTCTGGACCGGCGAGGCCGGCGACGCCCATCCGGTCAGCGGCCGGGACCTGATCCTGCTCGTGGGCGGGCTGTTCCTGCTGGCCAAGGCGACCCACGAGATCCACGCCAAGCTCGAGGGCCCGGACCACGCCGCCGACGCCGGCGGCACCAAGCGGCCGGCGGCCCGGTTCGGCACCGTCATCGTCCAGGTCATCCTGCTGGACATCGTGTTCTCGCTCGACTCGGTCATCACGGCCGTCGGCATGGTCAAGACCGCCCCGGGCAAGGAGTGGGTCGGGCTGACGGTGATGATCGCGGCCGTCGTCGCGTCGGTCGCCGTCATGCTGTTCGCGTCCGGCCCGATCGCCGGGTTCGTCGACCGGCACCCAACGATCAAGATGCTCGCGTTGTCGTTCCTGATCCTGATCGGCGCGATGCTCGTCGGCGAGGGGTTCGGGGCCCACATCCCCAAGGGGTACGTGTACTTCGCGATGGCGTTCTCGCTCGCCGTCGAGCTGCTGAACATGCGGCTGCGGCGGGCGGCCGGCCCGCCCGTCCACCTGCACTCGAAGTTCGTCGCGGGGGACGTCGAGCGAAAAATCGTCGAGGCGGCGGGATGACCCGCCGCGGCCGCCCGGCGGTGGGTTCTCCCCGCCCCGGCGTGGCCGCGGCCTGGCCGCCGGCCGTGGGTTCGTTTCGCGCCACCTCGCACCGCATTGTTACCGGCCCCCGCGACCCCACGACCGTAGCGACGCGCCCGAGACGGCAGGGCGACCAAGCCGGTTAGACGCGGCACCCCGGGCGACGGGCCGGTGGGTGGCGCCGGCTGCTTCTCGAACACCCCCTCGAAACCGGCGTCCGGCTCCGCCGCAGTTCGCCCGATTCGCCGTTACCCATTCCCGACTCGCCGGCCACGCCAGGCCGTGCCGCGCGACGGCCGGCACGGCCCAAGCCGCTTCCTGCCCACGTTGTCTCCACTTCTACCCACATCTTGCGCTCAAAATAGATAATTTGTTATGTTTATTTGCCTTATACCGGTTATCCTGATTTAGTGCCCGGGGGTGGCATGACACGTCCACAAATTCGGGCTCGCACATCTCGTTCCGAAAGAGGGTCATCGCAATGGAGATTCCCAGCAACGTCGTCCTTTGGACGCTCGGCGGGTTGGCCGGCAACCTCAAGTCCACCAACCACTACGAGAACAACAAGGGGTACCACCTCAAGTGCAAGACGAATAACAAGTACCTGATCTGGGAGAAGGGGCAGGTCAGCGTGAACCTGGACTTTGACGCCGCGCCGCAGACGAAGGTCCACTTCCACCTGCCGGACGGCAAGGAGCGGGAGATCCTGTCGGGCGAGCCCGTGGCGTTCGCCATCGGCATGGGCGAGGCCTACCTGCACTACGGCAGTCAGCCGTTCGGCATCAACCTGAAGTGGAGCACGGCCCCGGTCCACGAGTGGCGGGTCTTCGGGGCGAACGGGAAGAAGGGGCAGCCGATCCCGACCGGTGCCCCGTGCGCCCTGGTGAACGACAAGGTCGAGCCGGACGCGGACTTCCTCGTGTTCATGGAAAAGCACGCGCCGAAGGTCGCCGACCTCGGGTGGACGACCAGCCCGGACTGGTTGAAAAATCTCGCCAATAAGGCCGCGACCGGGGTCGTCAAGGCGATCATGGCGTGACCGGTTGCGACGCGGGCCCGGTTGCGGCGCGGGGCACCTAGGGTTGCGGCGTTCCCGCAGCCCGCGGCGACCCGAACTCGGTCCGCCGGGACCCGGCAGACCATGCCGGCGGGGCGGGGACGGCGGGGGCGGCCGGGACAACGGCCAGGGCACGCGGCCGCGACCCAGGGCCGGGATCGAGCACGCCCGCGACCGCCACGCCCGCGCCGTCCACGCCTGCGGCGGACGTGCCCACAGGCACCGGCCCATTCTCCCGTGACACGGGTTTGCAACTTGTGCGGCCGGCCGCGAGGCCGGCCGTTTTTAGATCCGCCACCCCTTTCCCCAGCACCCGTCTACCGTCCACCCGTCCGCCCGCCGCCGACCGATCGCTCTTCACGGACGAGCCGCAGCCCGCCCCGACGTCACCCCCGACGTCAACGCCATCCCGGCCGCCTCCGGTCTGCTCCCCCGGTATTCCCGGGGGGGTGGGGGAGGGGGCTCGCGCAGCCGGGCCAGCGTGAACGGGCTGACTCCGCGGCCCGAAGACCCCAACCCTACCCCGGGCGTACCCGGGAGAGGGGGTAAAGTCGCGGCCGGCACAATCCGAAACGCCCTCGTCGGACCCGCCCGCCCCGGCATCCGTGCCGCGGGGCTCGCCCGACACATCCGGCCCGACGTGGGAACCCCAGCCGCCCCCGTCGCCGCGGCCTTCGTCCCGCGCGGCCTCGCCCATGACGTCGGCCGCCGCGACTGGTACCGTCGGCCGGCCGACCGGCCTTGCCGGTCCAACCCCGCCCGTCATCCCGAACGGCCCGCCGACGTCTTCGGCATCGTCGCAGGCCGCCTCGTCGTCGTCGTCTTCGTCCGAGCGGTCGTCCTCGTCCTCGTCCTCGTCGGTCGCCGCGCGACCCGCCCGACGGCGCTCCGACTC